>DVEE01000334.1 GCA_015295885.1 Leptolyngbyaceae cyanobacterium M65_K2018_010 | reverse complement strand
CTGCCATATCACCATCGCTGTGGCCCCCGCCGAAGAGTAGGGTTCTATTCCAGCTTCTAGACCGGATTACGTTTGTCATTCAGCACCGTTTTGCAGAGGGTTAGTTCGTGGGACACAAGATTCATCCAACTGGATTTCGCCTTGGCGTGGTTCAAGAGCATCGCTCGCGTTGGTTCGCCGAGGGTCGGCGTTATCCTGAGCTGCTGCAAGAGGATCAGCGCATCCGTGAGTACGTACAGAAAACCCTGAACAATGCGGGGATTGCTGATATTCGCATTGAGCGTAAGGCCGATCAAATCGATCTGGAAGTACGCACGGCCCGTCCTGGGGTGGTCGTAGGTCGGGGCGGGGCCGGTATTGAATCCCTGCGGGTGGGGCTGCAGAAGTTGCTCAAGGATCCCAGCCGACAAATTCGCGTCAACGTGGTGGAAGTCAACCGAGTGGATGCGGATGCCGCCCTAGTGGCGGAGTACATTGTTCAACAGTTGGAGCGCCGGGTGTCTTTTCGCCGGGTTGTGCGTCAAGCCATTCAGCGGGCCCAGCGAGCTGGGGTAGAAGGCATCAAAATCCAGGTCAGTGGCCGTTTGAACGGGGCTGAAATTGCCCGTACGGAGTGGACCCGGGAAGGCCGTGTGCCCCTCCATACCCTACGGGCGGATGTCGATTATGCCTACGCTACCGCTCAGACTACCTACGGCATCCTGGGCATCAAGGTATGGATATTTAAGGGTGAGATTATCCCTGGCCAAGAGGAGGTCATGGCCACCCCAGCCAATGCTCAACCCCGGCGCCGTCCGCCTCGCCGGCGTCAGCAGTTTGAAGACCGTTCTAACGAGGCCTGAATCGCCCTGGGCGATAACTTCTCCGATTGATTTTGACCTGTGAATTGACGAGTGCCGATCCATGCTTAGTCCAAAACGAACTAAATTTCGCAAGCAGCATCGCGGGCGTATGCGCGGGATGGCTCAACGGGGCAGTGATATCAGCTTTGGGGATTTCGCCCTGCAGGCGACGGAGCCCTGCTGGTTAACTTCTCGCCAGATTGAAGCGGCCCGGCGGGCCATGACCCGCTACGTTCGTCGGGGTGGCAAAATTTGGATTCGGGTCTTTCCCGATAAGCCGGTAACCATGCGCCCGGCGGAAACCCGGATGGGTTCGGGTAAGGGCAACCCCGAGTTTTGGGTAGCGGTGGTGAAGCCGGGTCGGATTATTTTTGAAATTGCCGGTGTGCCCGAAGCAACGGCTCGAGAAGCGATGCGCCTAGCCGCCTTCAAGTTACCTTTTAAGACCAAATTTATCGTTAGAGACAGTAAGGAGGCTTGAGGTTATGGCCCTACCTAAAATCAGTGAGGCTCGCCGTTTAAGCGATGAAGACCTGCTCGAGGCCATTGTTGAAACCAAGCGCGAACTGTTTCAACTGCGATTTAAAAAAGCAACCCGTCAACTGGATAAAGAGGTGCATCAGTTTAAGCATGCCCGCCACCGTTTGGCCCAGCTGATGACAGTACAGCGAGAGCGCCAACTGGCCGCCACCCCATCGGGGTCTACGTCGACGGCTGCAGCAGAATCGGTATCAGCCTAGGAGGAAGGAAATCAAGATGGCGGTTAAAGAACGAGTCGGGATGGTGGTCAGCAACAAGATGGATAAAACCGTCGTGGTTGCGGTAGAAAGTCGCACCGCCCATCCCAAGTACGGCAAGATTGTGGTACGCACCAAGCGCTATAAGGCTCACGATGAGGAAAATGCCTGTCAGGAGGGCGATCGCGTTCGCATCCGTGAGACCCGCCCTCTTAGCCGCACCAAGCGTTGGGTAGTGGCGGATATTGTGAATCGAGCGGCAGAGGCCTAGCAGGGTAAGACAATGATTCAACAGGAAACCTATCTGAATGTGGCCGATAACAGCGGCGCTCGTAAGCTGATGTGTATTCGCGTCCTGGGGGGGAACCGTCGCTACGCTGGCGTGGGCGATGTGATCATCGCCGTGGTCAAGGATGCCATCCCCAACATGGCGGTGAAAAAGTCGGACGTGGTGCGGGCCGTGGTGGTGCGTACTAAGAAAGGGCTACGCCGCTCCAGCGGCATGAGTATCCGCTTCGATGACAACGCCGCCGTGATTATCAATAACGATGGTAATCCCCGGGGCACTCGCGTGTTCGGTCCCGTCGCCCGGGAACTGCGCGACAAGAACTTTACCAAGATTGTGTCCCTGGCACCGGAGGTTTTGTAATGGCGACATCGACATCTAACAAGCCGGTTCGGTACAAAATGCACGTTCGCAAGGGCGACATGGTGCAGGTGATTGCGGGCCGCGACCGGGGCAAGGTGGGAGAAATTCTCTCCGTGAATCCCAAGAAGAGCCAGGTCATCGTCAAAGGGGTAAACCTGCGTACCAAGCACGTTAAGCCCCAACAGGAGGGCGAGTCTGGTCAAATTGTGACCCAGGAAGCTCCTATCCACAGCTCTAACGTGATGCTTTACTCGGAAAAGGAAAAGGTGGCCAGCCGCGTTGCTTACACCTTTAACCAGGACGGCCGTAAGGTGCGGATGCTGAAAAAGACCGGCGAAATTATTGACTAATTCCCCTCGGGGAGTCCTCGCTCCCCGCTTACCGTTGTGTTCCTGACCCAGCCCAGGAAAGAAGCAGAGACTATCCATGACAGACCAGCTTAAGACTCTTTACAAAGAAACCGTCGTACCTAAACTGATGGATCAGTTCAAGTACGAAAACCTTCACCAGGTGCCCAAGGTGGTAAAGGTTACCGTGAATCGCGGTTTGGGTGAAGCCTCCCAGAATGCTAAGGCCCTGGAATCTTCCCTGAACGAACTGGCGATGATTACCGGTCAACGTCCGGTGGTGACTCGGGCTAAAAAGGCGATTGCCGGTTTCAAAATTCGCCAGGGTATGCCCGTCGGGGTAATGGTGACCCTGCGTTCGGATCGCATGTATTCCTTTCTAAACCGCCTGATCAATCTGGCTCTACCCCGCATTCGTGACTTCCGAGGCATTAGCCCCAAGAGTTTTGATGGACGTGGTAACTACACCCTGGGCCTGCGGGAACAGCTGATTTTTCCAGAAATTGACTACGACAGTATCGATCAAATTCGCGGTATGGACATCACCATTGTGACCACCGCCAATACCGACGAAGAGGGGCGAGCCCTACTGAAGGCATTGGGTATGCCATTCCGGGACAACTAACACAGGTTTATACGCGAAATTAGGACTATGGCTGCTAACGACACAATTGCGGATATGCTGACTCGCATTCGGAATGCGAACTTGGCGCGGCACCAAACCGTGAGTATTCCCTCTACCCGGATGACCCGGAGTATTGCCAAGGTGCTCAAGGACGAAGGGTTTATCACCGATTTCTCTGAGACCACCGAAGCGGGACGGCCCCAGTTGGTCATTGCCCTGAAGTACAAGGGCAAAACCCGACAGCCGATTATTCGCAATCTCACTCGCGTCAGCAAGCCTGGTTTGCGCGTTTACTCTAACCGTAAGGAACTGCCCCGAGTGTTGGGTGGTATTGGCATTGCCATTATCTCTACCTCCAGCGGCATCATGACCGACCGCGATGCCCGTCGGCAGGGGATTGGCGGTGAAGTGCTTTGCTACGTGTGGTAGGCCGCTATCACTGGCGGTTTCGAGTCCGACGACATCCCCCATTGAGTGCTCAGGAATTAGGAGTTTTGCATCATGTCACGTATTGGCAAACGGCCAATCCCGATCCCAGCTAAGGTGTCAATCACGATTGACGGCCAGGATGTACGGGTCAAGGGCCCCAAGGGAGAACTCTCCCGCACCTTACCTACCGGCGTTGAAGTGGTTCAGGAAGGCGAAACCCTACTGGTCAATCGGAAAGATGACTCCCGCCTGGCACGTGAGCGTCATGGCCTCTGCCGTACCCTGGTCGCCAATATGGTGGAAGGGGTGGCCAATGGCTACCAAAAACGGTTGGAGATTCAGGGCATTGGCTATCGGGCTCAGGTCCAGGGACGGAACCTGAATTTAAGTTTGGGCTACAGCCACCCGGTGGTGTTTGAGCCGCCCGCCGGTATTGAGTTTGCCGTTGAAAATAATACCAACGTCATAATCAGCGGCATTGATAAGGAATTGGTCGGTAACATTGCCGCTAGCATTCGTGCTAGCCGGCCTCCCGAGCCCTACAAGGGCAAGGGCGTTCGCTACTTTGGTGAACAGGTTAGACGCAAGGCTGGGAAGTCAGGGAAGAAATAAACCATGAAAGCAAGTCGTAAAGAAGTCACCCGTCGCCGTCACGCCCGCATTCGCAGACGGGTGGTTGGCACTCCAGAGCGGCCGCGTTTGGCGGTGTTTCGGTCGAACCAGCACATCTACGCCCAAGTCATTGATGATACGGCCCACCACACCCTGGTGGCAGCCTCTACGGTTGAGCCCGATGTGCTTAAACCGGACGAGTCTGGGGCCACCCAGGAAGCGGCGGCCCAGGTGGGCAAATTGGTGGCTGAGCGAGCCTTGCAGGCTGGCATTACCCAGGTAGTTTTTGATCGAGGCGGCAAGCTATATCACGGTCGGGTGGCTGCCTTGGCAGAGGCCGCCCGGGAAGCCGGACTGGGTCTGTAGTCTGGGCTTGGGTATAAGTTGGGTAAATCCTGAATTGGTTTGATGTTCATAGGGCTGGAATAAGCATGGCAAACCGTCGCAAAGAAGCACGTACTAAGGAAAAGAAAACGGACTGGCAAGAGCGTGTCGTCCAGATTCGCCGCGTCACCAAAGTGGTTAAGGGAGGGAAAAAGTTGAGCTTCCGGGCCATTGTGGTGATTGGTAATGAGAAAGGCCAGGTTGGCGTCGGCGTGGGCAAGGCCAGTGATGTGATCGGTGCCGTTAAAAAGGGTGTCGCCGATGGCAAAAAGCACCTGGTAGATGTTCCCTTGACCCGCTCCTACTCCATTCCCCATCCCTCTAGTGGTGTGGGGGGCGGTGCCAAGGTCTTCATGCGTCCAGCCGCACCCGGTACGGGGGTAATTGCCGGGGGAGCCGTTCGCACCGTCCTGGAGATGGCCGGGGTGCGTAATGTGCTGGCTAAGCAATTAGGGTCTAATAACCCCCTCAATAACGCTCGGGCCGCTGCCAATGCCCTAGCGGCTTTGCGCACCTTCTCCGAAGTAGCTGAGGAGCGTGACATTCCTGTGGAAAACCTTTACGTATAGTTCCTTTTACCTTTACTAGGCCATGAGACTTAACGACGCACAACCCCAATCAGGCTCTAAGCACCGGCGGCGGCGGGTCGGTCGCGGCATTTCCGCCGGCCAGGGGGCTAGCTGTGGCTTCGGAATGCGAGGTCAAAAATCTCGCTCTGGGCGGGGTACCCGACCTGGTTTTGAAGGGGGTCAGATGCCCCTCTACCGGCGCATTCCTAAGTTGAAGCATTTTCCCTTAGTCAACCCAAAGCGGTACACCATTATTAACGTCAAGGCTCTGGCCGACTTGCCCAAGGGGACGGAAGTTTCTCTGGAATCCTTATTGGAGGCAGGCATTCTCACCGCCAACGATGGCCCCCTGAAGGTACTCGGTGATGGCGATCTGTCCGTTGCCTTGAACGTCAAGGCTGCTGCCTTCACCCAATCGGCCAAGAGCAAAATTGAAGCCGCAGGGGGCACCTGCGAAGTGCTGGCCTAGTTGAGTCCGGTCACTTTCCCTTAGACTAAAGCTAGGGTAAGGTCCCGCTAGGGTAAACCCTATCCATTTCCAGGAAAATCTAGGTTCGAGGAGCGTTGGCATGGTCGTCAGTCGGGGTAAAACTCCCAGTGCGCAGGAAACCTTTATGCAGATGGCCCAAGCCGCGGGCTTGCGCAGTCGTCTGCTGGTTACCCTAGGGCTACTGCTGCTGGTTCGATTGGGCATCTACATCCCCGTTCCTGGCATCGATCGGCAGGCCTTTGGGGCGGCCATTCAATCTGGCAACCTGGGTGGAGTCGTAGGGTTTTTAGATATTTTTGTGGGTGGCGGTCTCTCGGCTCTGGGTATTTTTGCCCTGGGTATTCTGCCCTTCATTAACGCCTCTATCATCATGCAATTACTGACAGCGGCTATTCCAGCCCTGGAAGATTTGCAAAAGAATGAGGGCGAAGCGGGACGCCGCAAGATTTCTCAAATTACTCGCTACGTTGCCCTGGGCTGGGCCATCTTGCAGAGTACGCTGCTGTCCTCCTTTTTGTTGTATCAATTTGCCCAGACACCTGGCCCGGCCTTTGTGATTGAGACGGTGATTGCTCTCACCGCTGGGTCTATGTTTGTGATGTGGGTGGGTGAACTCATTACAGAGCGGGGTATTGGAAATGGGGCTTCCCTGCTCATTTTTCTAAATATTGTTTCCACCTTGCCCCGTTCCCTAGGGCAGACCATTGACTTGGCCCAAAGTGGCGATCGCGGTGTGGTGGGCGGCATTATTATCCTGATGCTCACCTTTTTGGCCATGATTGTGGGGATCGTTTTTGTCCAAGAGGGCACCCGACGTATTCCTATCATTTCCGCTAAACGCCAGGTGGGGCGAAAGCTTTATTTGGAACAGAGTAACTATCTACCGCTCCGTCTCAATCAAGGCGGGGTGATGCCGATCATCTTTGCCTCAGCGGTTTTAATTTCGCCACTCTCCCTGGCGGAGTATATTCAGAATCCGGCTTTTGGCCGCTTGGTCAGCAACTATTTCAACCCCACTTCGCCGGTATACGTGGTGGTTTATCTGCTCTTGATTCTGTTTTTCAGTTACTTTTATTCTTCCTTGGTCATCAACCCCGAGGATCTGTCGCGCAACCTTAAGAAGATGGGGGCTAGCATTCCCGGTATTCGACCGGGGAAAGCCACCACAGACTATATCGGCCGCATCTTGAATCGCTTGACCTTCCTAGGCGCTATTTTCCTGGGCTTAGTGGCGGTGGTACCCAGTGTGGTCGAAAGCTTGACCCGTGTACAAACCTTCCGGGGCTTTGGGGCAACCTCCCTATTAATTCTGGTGGGCGTGGCCATTGACACAGCCAAGCAAATTCAAACCTATGTCATTTCTCAGCGCTACGAAGGAATGGTGAAGCAGTAGTGACCCGATTAATTTTCCTAGGACCACCGGGAGCTGGGAAGGGAACCCAAGCCAAAATGCTATCTGAAGACTGCGGGGTACCCCATATTTCTACTGGAGATATTTTGCGGGCGGCGGTCGCAGAGGGAACTGACCTAGGCCAAAGGGCTCAGCACTATATGGATGCCGGGGAGTTGGTCCCTGACGAATTGATTTTAGATTTGATTCGGGACCGGTTGGGCCAAGCTGACGTTACCTCTGGTTGGATTCTAGACGGCTTTCCCAGGAATGTGCCCCAGGCTGAGTTTCTCAGTCAGTTGTTGAAAGACATGGGTCAACCGGCTGACTTTGTAATCAACCTGGATGTGGCCGATGAGGTGATTGTGGGTCGCCTGTTGAATCGTGGTCGCCAGGATGATCAAGAGGCGGTGATTCGCAACCGGTTGGAAGTTTATCGTCAACAAACCGAACCCTTGATTGAGTTTTACCGCAGTCGCCAACAGTTAGTTTCCATCGATGGCAACCAAACTATGGAAACGGTGCGGGCCTCTCTGCAACAGGTCATTTCCGGTTAGTCTGGAGTTGATCCGTTCCCTATTTAGGCTTGTGTTTAGTCAGTCTGCGGTATCCCCTGGTGGGGCGGTAGCCTAGGCCAGGGAACTTGGTTGAAAGGCCTGTTTAGAGCCTTCTCTGAACCCCAGGGATAACGATCTCTTGAGTTGAGCCCCCTGGTAGGTCTATTTGGGGTTGCAAATTTGCTACCTTAGACAAGGGCGTTTGGAACTCTCGGAAGACTTTCAGCTAGGTTTTTGCCTAGTTTTCCCACTATGTTATCCACACTCTTACGTTATCCACACTCTAAGGAGAATTGAGGTTGTCTAAGCAAGACCTGATTGAAATGGAGGGTACGGTTACCGAGTCCTTGCCCAACGCAATGTTTCGGGTGGATCTGGATAATGGGTTCAATGTTTTAGCTCATATTTCTGGCAAGATTCGCCGGAACTACATCAAGATTTTGCCGGGGGATCGGGTGAAGGTGGAACTCACCCCCTACGATTTGACCAAGGGGCGCATTACCTACCGTCTTCGCAAAAAGTAGATAAGATCTAATTTCCTCGGGTTCTAGCTTCCTGCTAGGAGGCCAAGATCGGGACTAGGATCTTGTCCGCACCCTGGCGGAAGGGATCGGTGCAGGGCAATCCCGTTTCCCGTTCAACGGCGGCGATGGCGACGGCCGCTTCAGCCGGGGGAAGATGGCCGGTATTGAGAGCGATCGCGACTACCTTAGCCGTGGCAAAGGCTCCTCCCGCTGCTGCCACCTGCTCGTAGAGGTCAATCACCAGGGGTAGGGCTGGAATTTTAACCTGGGGAAAATTTTGGATGTGGGTCTGCCCGGCCCGATGGGCCAGAACTAGATGGGTGGGCTGGCTGCCTCGCAGCAGCGGCAGGGTAGCGGTAGAGGCTGGATTCAGCAGGGAACCCTGGCCTTCTACGAAGAGGAAGTCATAGTCGTAGCCGTAGCGCATCAGCATTTGTTCCACTGCTCCAGAGGCGTAGTCTACCCGCACGGCGTCGAGGGGAATGCCGTCATCGCCCAACATCAGGTTGGTTTGGCCCGTGGCGATGACCTTGGAGCGCAATCCCCGCCGCTGGCAGGCCCGATGCAATTCCAGGATGGTGGACATTTTGCCCACGGACATATCCGTACCCACGGCCAAAATGCGCTTGCAGGGCAACTGACTGGCCTGGCCCGTGCCGACTGTGAGCCCCGTTGGTTCCTGACGCACATCCCAAATCCACTGGTTTGGCCCCAACCAGGGCGCCAGGGCTGGGTGCTGGGCCATGGGGGTATGGAGTCCGTTAACAATGCTCAACCCTGCTTTCACGGCCTGCTCAAGCTCCTGGAACCAGGGTTCTGGCAAGTTACCCCCCGACGGGGCAATGCCAATGGCGACGACGTTGGGGTTGTAGGGCAAGGCGGCGGTTAGGGAGTCTACGATGGGGATCTCTTTTTCAAGGCCGGTCAAGGCGGCCAGCGATCGCCCCGCCGCCTGGTAATCAATCACCGCCACGATGGGCGACGCACTGTAGCGCAGCATGGCCAGTCCCGTTTTACCCATGGTGCTCTGGGTGCCTTCGTGCATGAGTAGGGCAAGGCGGCTATGGGGTGTGAGGTACATAGGCAAGTCCAAGTCCGGGGTGAGGGGAGGGCAGCAGGCGTCCTTCAACTAAGCTAAGGCCCGTAAAGGGATCGTCGCGCAGGTTGAGGTGACTGTCCAGATCCACATAGTCCGCCAAGGGAGAGAGCTGGGCCATGGCCCCATTGGCTAAACTGCTGTCGGAATAACAGCCAAACATGACCTGCAGGCCACAGGCGCGAGCGGTATGAATCATGCGCAGGGCTTCCGTCAGCCCGCCGGCCTTCATCAGCTTGATGTTAATGCCATCCACGAGGGCCGCCAGGGAAGGAATATCCTGACTGGTGAAGCAGCTTTCGTCTACGAAGACCGGCAGGGGGGACTGCTGCCGGAGTTGGGGAAGTTGCGGATTCTGCTCCACGGGTAGGGGCTGTTCTAGGTGGGTAACCCGACGATCGCTCAACCAATGGGCCATCTCAATGGCCTCCTCCAGGGTCCAACCGCCGTTGGCATCGATACTCAGACTGACCGCTGGGGGAGTTTGATCGTAGACCGCCTGAAACATGGCCTGATCCGCTGCGATACCGGCGGGGCTACCCAGCTTGACTTTCAGGGCCCGGGCCGAGGTTTGTTGGAGCCAGTCCTGCGATCGCCGCTGAGCTGCCGCTGGCGAGGCAATCCCGACCGTCACCGAGGTGGGCTGAATTTGCCCTAAATCTAACCCCAGCAGCCGCCAAATTGGTTGCCCCGTGGCTTTGCCGCACCAATCCCACAGGGCCACATCCAGGGCTGCCTTTGTGGCCGACTGCAGGGATAGGGGAGCGATCGCCGCCGCTAGGGCCTGCCGCTCCCAGGGCTGATAAGGCTGGAGGAGGTCCGGTAACTGGGCCAGGTCACCCATCACCTGCTCTAGGCTTTGCTGGTAGGTGCCAATGGAAAAGGGGGCCGCCTCCCCCCAGCCTTCTAGCCCCTCGGCCCTGAGCTTCAACCAGAGGTTCGTGGATTGGGCCGTGGTTCCCCGACTAATCGTCAGCGGAACTCGCTTATGGACGGTGAAGGGCGACCAGGAAATTTCCATGGCTGATTCGGAAACGGAGTGAGGATCATCCGGGCACCTCTACAGGGGGGAGGAGAGACCCCGGAGAAGCGCATGGGCGGCGATAGATGGATAGCCGCTACTTGTAGCTGCGCTGGGTGAGTTGGACATGGTCAAAGTCTAGGGTCTCTTGGTGAAGGACCGGCGATCGCCCCTCCCCTCGATACTCCCAGGCGGCCACAAAGGCAAAATTCTCATCGTCTCGTTTAGCTTCTCCGTCGGGGGTTTGGTGTTCCTCTCGAAAATGGCCGCCGCAGGATTCCTCGCGCTGGAGGGCATCCCGCGCCATTAGTTCGGCCAGTTCCATAAAATCGGCCACCCGCCCGGCCAGTTCCAGGGATTTGTTGAGGGTATTAGCTTCCCCGGGCAGCTTCAGGTTTTGCCAAAACTCGCTGCGCAGATCTTGAATTTGGGTAATGGCGGTTTCCAAGCCCTCGCGGTGGCGGGCCATGCCGACGTGATCCCATACCAGACGACCCAACTGGCGGTGAAACTCCATCACGGTCTTTTCGCCACGAATACTCAGCAGGTGGGTAAGGCGGGCTTGGGCGCTGGCTTCCGCCTCGGCAAAGGCCTCCGCCTCCGGGGTCACGGCGGGGAAGGACTGGCTAGCAATGTAATTACCCAGGGTGTAGGGAATCACGAAATAGCCATCGGCCAGCCCCTGCATCAGGGCACTGGCGCCCAGGCGGTTCGCACCATGGTCTGAAAAGTTCGCTTCCCCCAGCACAAACAAACCGGGAATCGTACTCATCAGGTGGTAATCGACCCACAGGCCGCCCATGGTGTAATGGACAGCGGGGTAAATGCGCATGGGGACTTCGTAGGGGTCATCCCCTGAAATGCGCTGGTACATGTCGAAGAGGTTGCCGTAACGGGCGGCGATGGTCTCCCGCCCTTGGGTTTGAATCGCCTCCCGAAAGTCCAAATACACAGCCAGGCCGGTTTCTCCTACGCCGCGGCCCTGGTCGGTCATGGCTTTGGCATTGCGGGAGGCCACATCCCTAGGCACCAGATTGCCAAAGGCTGGGTAGCGGGTTTCTAAATAGTAGTCGCGATCGCGATCGGGAATCTCGTTGGGAGGGCGGGTATCCCCTGGTTGTTTGGGCACCCACACCCGTCCATCATTGCGTAGGCCCTCACTCATCAGCGTCAGTTTTGATTGGTAGGGGCCCGACACTGGAATGCAGGTGGGGTGAATTTGGGTGAAGCAGGGATTGGCAAAGTAGGCTCCCCGGCGGTAACAGCGCCAGGCGGCGGTGACGTTGGAGTTCTTGGCGTTGGTGGACAGATAATACACATTGCCGTAACCGCCCGTGCAGAGCAGCACCGCATCGCCAGCGTAGCGCTCCAATTCCCCCGTCACCAGGTTACGCACCACAATGCCCCGGGCCTGGTCGTGGATCACCACGAGTTCCAACATTTCTCGGCGGGGATACACCTCAATACGACCGGCCCGCACCATCCGCATCATGGCGCTGTAGGCGCCGAGCAACAACTGCTGCCCGGTTTGGCCCTTGGCATAGAAGGTGCGCGAGACCTGAGCCCCGCCAAAGGAGCGGTTGTCCAGCAAGCCGCCGTACTCGCGGGCAAAGGGCACTCCCTGGGCCACACACTGATCGATGATGGCGCTGCTAATCTCCGCCAACCGATACACATTGGACTCGCGGGCGCGATAGTCGCCTCCCTTGATGGTGTCATAGAACAATCGCCAGACGCTGTCGCCATCGTTGGGGTAGTTTTTGGTGGCATTAATGCCCCCCTGGGCCGCAATACTATGGGCCCGACGGGGCGAATCCTGGATGCAAAAGCTCTTGACCTGGTAGCCTAACTCCGCCAGGGTGGCGGCGGCGGAAGCTCCGGCCAGGCCCGTACCCACCACCAGAATCGTATGTCGACCTTTGTTTTTGGGGCTGACTAAGCGGCAGTGCTCCTTAAAGTGGCTCCATTGGCTGCTGAGGGGGCCGGCGGGGGTGCGGGAAGTGAGCATGGGGCAGGGGGGT
>DVEE01000508.1 GCA_015295885.1 Leptolyngbyaceae cyanobacterium M65_K2018_010 | reverse complement strand
AGTCCTGCACACTCTCTAGGGCCTGCCGCAGGTTAGCCGCCTCATCTTTGACGATCATGCACAGGCTAATGGTCATTCAACCTCTCCTAGGATTTGTCGGGCCCGCTGCAGGGCCTGCTGCACCTGGTCAAACCCAGTGCCACCGTAGCTGTTGCGGGCTGCCACGACCTGCTGGGGGGCAATGGCGGCGTAGATGTCGGCCTCAAAGGCGGGATGAATGGCCTGCCACTCTTCCAGGGTGAGTTCTCGCAGCAGTTTACCGGCTCCGAGGGAGGTTTTGACCACCTGCCCGACCAAATTGTAGGCTTCACGAAAGGGTACGCCCTTGGCCGCCAGGTAGTCGGCCACGTCCGTGGCGTTGGCGTAGTCTTCGTTAACGGCCTGTTGCAGGCGTGGCACCCGAAAGGTGATGCCCTCCGCCAGCAGAATGGTCATAGCCTCTACACACCCGCGCACGGTTTTGACGGTGTCAAAAATGGCTTCTTTATCTTCTTGCAGGTCTTTGTTGTAGGCCAGGGGCAATCCCTTCATCATCACCAGCAGTCCCTGCAGGTGGCCAAATACTCGGCCCGTCTTGCCCCGCACCAGTTCCGGCACGTCCGGGTTCTTTTTTTGGGGCATGATGCTAGAGCCGGTGGAGCAACTGTCGTTGAGGGTAATGAAGTTGAACTCCTCGGAAGCCCAGAGGATGATTTCCTCCGAGAGCCGGGATAGGTGCACCATGATTAAACTAGCGGCACAGGCAAACTCAATGGCGAAATCGCGATCGCTGACCCCATCTAAACTATTCCCATAGACCCGCTCAAACCCCAGCAGTTCGGCAGTGTAGTGGCGATCAATGGGAAAGGTGGTTCCCGCCAGCGCGCCACAACCGAGGGGCGAAATATTGACCCGCTTATGGACATCCTCTAGCCGTTCCCAGTCGCGCTGGGCCATGTCAAAGTAGGCCAGCAGATGATGGGCCAAACTCACGGGTTGAGCCCGCTGCAGGTGAGTGTAGCCCGGCACCAGAGTTTCTACATGGTCGGTGGCCAGGCCCAATAAGGTCCGCTGGTATTGGCGCAGTTGGCCCTGCAGGGCGGCTATCTCAGCCCGTAGATACAGCCGTAGATCAGTCCCCACCTGGTCATTGCGGGAGCGGGCCGTGTGCAGCTTCTTACCCACATCTCCCAGGATCTCTGTGAGCCGCCGTTCCACGGCAAAGTGCACATCCTCGGCTGCGATGCCGGGACGAAATTCGCCCCGGCGATACTCCTGGCGAATGGTTTCCAACCCCTCGGCGATTTGCTGACCTTCCTGGGGACTCAGAATACCCGTTTTAACCAGCATCTTGGCATGGGCTTGGGAACCGGTTAGGTCGTACTCAATCAGCTCGATGTCGAAACCAATGCTGGCATTAAATTGGGCGATGGCGGGGTTTAGCGCTGTTGCAAAGCGCTGACTCCAGGTTGGGGAAGAGGACGTGGTCAACGGGACACCTTATATTGAACTTCAATAGGCCGTCAGATTACGAATCATGTAACCTAACACAATGCCAATAATCAAGGCCCAAACCTGGCCGGAGTCAATGAAGGTTTTCCACGCATTGGCCAGGTCGCCCAGAATATCCTGATCAAACTGCTGAGCCAGCACCATAGAAGCGGAGGGGACTACCGCCAACCGGGCTTGGTCAGGTCGGGGGGCCAAAAAATCTTGCCCGGGCAGAGCTTGCGGTTCTAGGGCAATGGGTCGCAGAATACCAGCGATTTCCTGGGCTGGAGACTCGAGAGAGACAAAGAACAAAGGGGTCGCGTCCATAGGTTGCCTTGTTTTCAACCAGATTCTCCAAAACTATACACCAGGGGCCGACTTTGCAGACTGCACCGGATCGTTTTCTGCCTCACCCTGGCTCAGGAAAGCCAATGGTAGTATGAGAGGGCTTTACTGCTCTGTCTCGGTACTATTCTGTCTCGGTACCATTCCCTGTCTCGGTCTCAACGCCGCTGATCCAAACCTTTAGGGGGGCTATAAACCATGGCTGCTGCCAAAGCCAAACATTCCCGCCGGGTTTACCAGGCAATCGTTCTACTCCTGGCCCTCAGTTGCCTTGGCTTTTGGGTAGAAAATCGCTTGGCGGCCCGTCGCCTGCAGGCTCGGCCCATGGGTCTGTTGGGTGAAGATAACACAGCCCTGGGTCTATCCGGTGGACGGGCCAGGGGCGGTGGTTTTGGGGCACCCTCCGGATCCCCTGGTGGATCTATGCCCATGCCAGCCCCTGGCGGCTATGGGGGGGGCCTAGGCGGTGGCTATGGTGGGGGGCCCTACTCCTACCCTCCCGGAGGTTACCCCTACCCGCGGACGGGGCCGGTAGTGGTCCCAGCGCCCTACCCTGGAGGGTATATCGGCTATCCGGGTTCCGCTGTAACCGTGGGGGGGGATGTGGGGCTGCTCTTTTTGTTAGGGGTATTGGGGTTTATGGTGCTGCCCCTACTGCTGAACCTGCTGAAGCTTAAGGGCGGCCAGTCCGCCTCTCGCCCCCGGGGCCAGGTGGGTAACGAATTAACCAACGACACCGTTACTGTGACTCTGCTGCAGGTGGCCCTGCTCTCCCAGGCCCGTACCCTGCAGGCTGAGCTAGAAGCCATGGCTTCCCGCACCGATTTGGATACCAAGGCAGGGCTCAGTCGCCTACTCCAGGAATCGGTCCTGGCTCTGTTGCGATCGCCGGAATACTGGTCCCACGCCAAGGTCACGTCCCAAACGGTACACAGCCGGGCCCAGGCTGCCCAGATGTTTGAACAACTTTCTGTGACTGAGCGCAGTAAATTTGCCCGAGAAACCCTGGTGAACCTGGGTGGCAAGCTACAGCGTAGTACCTATACGCCTCCATCTGACGCTGATCCGGCCGCCTACCTGGTGGTCACCCTAATTGTGGGTACCGCCGATGATCACCCTCTATTGAATCAACCGGTTCATTCGGCTAGCGATCTGCAAGCCGCCCTGCGACGGCTAGGGGCAGTTACCCCGGACTACCTGATGGTTTACGAACTGCTCTGGACTCCCCAGGATCCTAGCGATAGCCTCAGCTACGACCAGCTTCTTCTGCACTTCCCAGACTTGACCCAGATTGCCTAGCCCGCTGGCTCTGTCCCAGGTAGGCGGTTAGCTGGGCCGCCCTAGGAGGACAGAGGAGTGCACCAAGCATCAAGCTGATTCCATGAAATTTAGATGACATCGAAATTTAGATGACATCGAGGGCGAGGCGGCGGCCTAGGGGGCGGCGAGGGCTTATCTGATGCTTAAAATGTTGGATAGGAGGCGAGAACAGCCAGTAAACTTAGC
>DVEE01000479.1 GCA_015295885.1 Leptolyngbyaceae cyanobacterium M65_K2018_010 | reverse complement strand
GGATCAGCGGGAAAACAAGATCCCGGTGGTGATAGGTCGTGAGTGGGTGAGGGGGTGGGTCGGTGGGATAGCTTCGAGTCAGGAGTCGGTACTTTTATTTTGAGCACGTCCCCCAGGGGCTATCGTCAATTCAAGCTGAGATCCGGTTGCACCCATCGAGACAGTTCCTAGCCTGGTTAATCCAGGCGGGCGCAAACCTTTGGTGCGCCAAAGGTTTTACTCTCAATTGATGACGTGTCCTAGGGGCCCGCGGTCTGGATTAAACCGTTAGGCTGGCTAGCCTGCCTTTAGGGACTAGGGCCACGCTTAAACAGCAACCTCAACTAGCTCCTTGGATAGATCGACCGGCTGCCAAGGTTTGCCATCCAGGGCCATTTGCTCAATTAGGCTGGCTAATCGCAGGGCTTTCAGGGCTTGTTCACCGCCCACGGAAGGCTGTTCACCACCTCTCACACAGCTAATAAAGTGCTCCAGTTCGGCGTGGAGAGGCTCAATATTGCTGGTGTAAACCTTCTCAATCAGGCCATCCTGACGGTAGAGTACCTGGCCGTAGTCGCTAGAACAATCGGCATGGGTTTGGCGATGAATCAGGATCTCGTTATTCAGGAAGTCCGCTTCGGTCAGGGAGTTTTTGCAGTGCGCCATGATGGTGCGAATTTTGCGGTGGGTGACCTTACTAGAGGTCAAGGTAGCCACAATGCCGTTGCTAAAGCCTAGGGTGGCGGTCACGTAATCCAGGTAGCTGGAATTAGTAATTCGGCCACCACTGGCGGTGAGAGTGGCCACCGAAGAGCCGGCTAACTCCAATAGAAGATCAATGTCGTGGATCATCAGATCGAGCACCACGGACACATCGTTGGCTCGTTGGGCATAGGGACTCATGCGGCGGGCTTCGAGGGCTAAAAGTTCCTCGGTTTTGAGCACCTTGTGCAGCTCTTGAAAGGCGGGATTAAACCGCTCAATATGGCCCACCTGAAGAATACAGTTGGCCTCAGCGGCAGCATTGACTAAGGATTCAGCCTCTGCAATGCTGGCCGCAATAGGCTTCTCGATCAAGATATGCACCCCAGCCTGTAAACAAGCCATGCCGACGCTGTGATGGAGTCGGGTGGGTACCGCTACACAAACGGCATCAACATGTTGGATGAGGTCGAGGTAGTCTTCAAAGAAACGAACCCGATATTTACCCGCTGTGTCTAGGCCTCGCTCCACATTGACGTCAGACACCCCAACCAGTTCAACATCCTTAAATCGGCTCAGCACGCGGGTATGATGCTGGCCCATATTGCCCACACCGATAACACCAACACGGACGGGATCGGACAAGTTGCGAGAAGAATTCATGTCTAGGGCAGATGACGAGATAGAATTTGGCACGCCTGTCCCTCCTTGAAGGGGGCGAAAGTACGCGATCGCGAATCTGGAACAGTAGCCGGAAATGCCTGGGAATCAGGCTGGCCGGGATAAATCATCCAGATAGTATCACAATGCTTCGACTCGTGAAGATTAACAACGAAGTTTGAAATCCCCTCAGCAATACAACGACAGCGCTTGGGATTTTTGCTATGCAGCCACTTCCTAACTTAGAAGAGGCCTACCCAAACAGCGGCCGATCTGTGGCAGTTTCTGAGCTGGTTCAACCCGTGGGGATTAAGGGTGGAGGTCTGGATCACGATTTACCCCTTGGGCGGCAGTCCGTTCTGACCCAGGGATGAGATCTGCTTTGAGTAAAGGGTCGAGGGGGCGAACCAGAATTTCCTCCAGTTTGGGACCATCGGTGGCCAAGATGATCCACTCTCGGTCACCGTAGACAAGACGTTCGCCCTCGTGGGGAATTTTCTGCATTTGATAGATCAGAAAACCGGCCAGGGTTTGGTAGTCGTCACTGTAGGGTAACTCCAGACCCAGTAATTCATTCAGGGTATAGAGATCGACCTGGGCTTTCACCCGGTAGGATTGCCCATCGAGGGGGTATACCTCCGTCTCCTCACCCCCCGGCGGATGGATTTCGCCAATAATTTCCGTGGTCAGGTCTCGTAGGGTTAGTAACCCAGCGGTGCCCCCAAATTCATCCACAACTATCACCAATTCTTGGCCGGTGCGTTGCATGGTGACCAGAATTTCATGCCAGGGGGTAAACTCAGGCACAAACCGGGCTGGCTTTACCCAGGGCTGGATGGGGGTATCGAGGGTAATTTCCTGTTGAGCTAAAGGTCTTAGCAGATGTTTCAAATCCACCAAACCTTGAATATCGTCGAGGGAATCTCCCACGACTGGGTAGCGCGAGTGTTCTGTCGTGGCTACCGCGTTGAGTAAATCCGCCAAGGTGGCAGAAGCGTCAAGGGTATGAATTTGGGTGCGGGGTATCATGATTTCCCCGGCGGTCACATCCCGAAATTCAAAGACGTTGTTCAGGAGTTCCCGCTCTTCAGCCTCTAGGCCAGGAGTTTCCGCCGTAGTTCGGATCAGGAGCTGTAGCTCTTCCGGGGTGAGGCGGCTATACCCATTGGCATCGCTGAATTGAATCCTGAAAATACCCAGCAACCGTCGGGTGGACTGATTCAAAATCCAGATAAAGGGGTTGAATAGCTTGGCGATGGTGAGACTGGGAGGGCCCAGAAAACGGGCTAATTGCTCTGGATAAAGCAGCGCCACGGATTTAGGGCAGAGTTCTCCCAGCACAATTTGGAGGTAGGCCACTAGAAAAAATGCGATGGGGATGGCCAGGGTATGGGCTAGGACGGTCCCTTGACCCTGGGTGAGCGGCGTCCGGATCAACCAAAAGGCAATCAACACGGCCACCGTATTTTCCCCAATCCATCCCAGGGCCAGGCTAGATAGGGTAATGCCCAGTTGCGTGGTGGAGAGCAAGCGGTTGAGGCTGCGCTGGAGTTGCTGAACCGTTTTGGCCTGGACGTCTCCCTGGGAGACTAACTGACTGATCCGCGATCGCCGCACCGAAACAATGGAAAACTCAGCCGCCACAAAAAAAGCGTTGATCCCAATCAACAGAAAAACGGCCAAAAGGCGCGAAGCCACAGCGCTTCCAGGCAGTACCTCAGGAATGACCAGGCTCAGCAATATCGGAAAAGAATCCATAGAGCGAGGAGCTGACCCAGAGTTGCCTACAGCACTAAAGAATTGGGGGCCTTATCATCGCTCACTGGGAACCACCGTTAATTCGGGCTTTAACCTGCTCTAGAATGTCGGCTTCTTTGAGCAGAAACACCTCTCCCTGATTAGACGCCGTTCCTCGGCTAACGGGCGTCCCGCTACTGGGCCGAGCTTCGGGTTGCCGAACTCCGGTGAGCGCCTGGCGACCCAGGGTAAATCCCCAAGAGGCGCTGACAACCCCCGCACCAATCATGAGAGACAACAGAATCAAGGTAAAAGCAACAGCAGAATTCATGGGCAGTCTCCTAGGGAGAGGGGGCCAGGGCAGATGGGCTCTAACTTAGCAGGGTTTGGCTAGCTTAGAGTGCTCATTCTAACAACAGGGAGGGCCGTTGCAGCCAGATTCCTGGGGGCAGGTCTAGGACAGGAACGTTAATCTTCGGGCTTGGCTAAGCCAGCTTAAAGAAATATAACGGATCTGTCGCTTCGCCCTACAATAGGTAAAAACCAGGGTTGGCCGAGCGGATTAGGCAGCGAACTCATAATTCGCCTCAGGCAGGTTCAACTCCTGCACCCTGGATTTTCACCAGATTAAAAAAGGAGCCGTTGCACTGAACGGCTCCCAGATTCAGTGAAGGTTTGCCAGGGTGACCCCCAGGCTTTAAAAGGACTCGAAGATGAACTCGGTGCCTACGTAGGGAGCGCGGCTACTCGGCATAGTCAATAACGAGGTGGAGTAGGGAGTGGCTAGATCGGGCACCCGCAGGGTAGGGCCAGCGGTATTTTGAAGTTGCATCATATCTCGGTAGGTGACTGCGGTGGCATGGCCATCCCAATCCAGCTCCCGCTCTGGAAAGCCGAAGCCAAAGATATTGCCTAGTTGGCGACCCAGGGAACGATTTTCAAAGTAGGTGCCCGAGTAGGTACTGACTAAGCGGTCGAAGGCCTCAGGAATCGTTTCTGGGGGAGTGGAACTGGTCTGTTGGGCAAAACCAGCTGGCGCTGCCACGGCGGCCATAGCCAGGAGCGAGAGCGTTCCAAAGATATGCTTTAATCTAGTGGCCATAGCCAAGCCTCCTCAATACCATTAGGACAACAGGTAGTCTGGGCACTGGCTAAACAGATAGGCTGCTTCCATCGGTGAAGTACCCCTGAATAGGGGGTAGACTCGACGATCAGTTGCCCTAGATTAGGGGCCAGGCCTGCTACTTCACCCTCCCTTATATCGCACATGGTTAAAAACGGCGCATTATTAGGACTGAATAATGGGATGGATGAGTCTTTAGGCACGATGTCTGGGGCTGAACTAGCTACCGTGGAACTGCCCCGGTTGCGATCGCTGTTGCTCGATTTAGTGTTTCAGGGAGCTTACCAGGAAGGAGAGTTCGTGCTCACCTCGGGACAGCGCAGTACCTACTACATCAATGGCAAGTTGGTGACCCTTCATCCCCAGGGAGCCTTGATCCTAGGTCGGTTATTTTTAGACCTTTTAAGTCCAGAGGTCACCGGCGTGGCTGGTCTTACCCTAGGGGCCGATCCCCTGGTAACCGCGGTCAGTCTGGTCGCCATGTATGCCAATCGCTGGCTGTATCCTCTAATTATTCGTAAGGAAGCCAAGGGCCATGGCACCAAAGCCTTCATTGAGGGGCTGAGCTTGCCCGCCGGTAGCCTGGTCACCGTTCTTGAAGATGTGGTGACCACTGGCCAATCGGCCCTCAAAGCGGTAGACAGACTCCGGGCCGCGGGGTATCAGGTTAACCAGGTTTTGGCGATGGTGGATCGTCAGCAGGGCGGGGCCGAACTCTATGCCGAGCAGGGCCTCGCGTTCACGGCCCTCTTTACCCTCCAGGATATTCAAGCCCACTGGGCTAGTCGTCATCCTCAGTGAGGTCTCCCCTTGTGCTGTCGCCCGGATATTGGCTTTGTGCCCACGCCACCCGATGCGATGGCGGCCATGCTGAAGTTGGCCGAGTTAACCGGCAAGGACCGAGTCTACGACCTGGGGTGCGGCGATGGGCGATTACTCATTGCGGCCGCATCAACCTACGGGTGTAGCGGGGTCGGTATTGATGTAGATGGGGAGTTGCTGGATCGGGCCAGGGCTGGGGCCGCCGTGGAGGGAGTGGGCGATCGCCTGAGCTTTATCCAGGGGGATTTGTTTGAGAGTGACCTGGGTGAGGCTACCGTGGTGTTTATTTACCTGCTCCCCCACCTGAATCTGCGCCTGCGGCCTCGTCTACAGGCGCAACTGCACTCCGGCGCCCGCCTGATTTCCCACCAATTTGATATGGGGGATTGGCCGCCCGATACCTGCCTTACCCTGTCCCCCTCGGCAGAGGACTCGGTGATCTATCGCTGGCGGATACCCTAGGGAGCCAGGGCTGAGGGCGATCGCTAGTGGCCCTGGTGGGCCATGGCCAGGAGCCTTTGGGCCACTGCCTCGGCGACCGGCATAACGGAAAGCCGGTTGCCCCGTCGCACCACCCACAGATCCTCAGGGGTAAAGGTGGCCTTGAGCTGATCCAGGGTGATGATGGTGTCGAAGGTTTCCCCATAACCGACCACCACGGTGCGCCAGCGGGGTTGCTCGGGGGGCGATTTAGGGTCGTAGTAGGGGCTGGCCGGGTCAAACTGGGTGGGGTCAACCACATTAGTCTCAACGATTTTCATCAAGCCCACAATGCCCGGCGGCTTGGTATTGGAGTGGTAAAAAAAGGCCAAATCCCCTAGGGCCATGCTGGTCAGGAAGTTACGTGCCTGGTAGTTCCGCACTCCGTCCCAAAGCTCGGTTTGGTCTCGCTGTAGATCATCGATGCTGTAAACATCGGGTTCAGATTTCATCAACCAGTAGGCCATGGCCAAGGGCTGTCTCCAAAAAGGTTACGTCTAGATCAGGGTCGGCCCCCAGGGTAGCCCGTCGACCTCCACCGGGGGCGTAGGTTAACGCTAGGGAAAGGGATTGGGGGGGAAGGGACACCAGGCGCTCGGCCCACTCAATGGCCACGATACCCGGAGCTTTTGCCTGAGCATCCCAATATTCGTCAAGATCAAGGGAAGCGACCTCCGGCCCGGTAAGGCGGTATAGATCAATATGGTAAAGGGGTAGACGACCGTCTAGGTATTCATTGACCAGGGTAAAGGTGGGGCTAGTAATCGGCTCAGGGATCCCTAAACCAGCCCCTAATCCTTGCACCAGGGTGGTTTTACCGCTCCCCAAATCACCCGACAAGAGCAACACGGTACTAGCCGGAGCATGGTGGCCCAGGCATTCCCCCAGGCGACGGGTCGATCCCTCGTCGGGGAGGTCAATGACCCTAGAAAAATGATCCATCGGCGACTTTAAGGGATGATTCAGCAGGTCGGTTCACGGTTGCAGGATAGCAGCTAAATCCTGGGCATAGCTAAGCGGCGGCCCTCTGCTCAACCAGCCTTGGCAGCCGGCTAGGACTAGCCTTAACCGACGGTGCTAGGCACTCTATCCTGAACGGGGTGGTGTCAGCTAGTGGTGTCAGCTATCCTAGCGCCTCGGCGAGCCGCCACGGTCTCTCTCCTTCATCCGTCCCTTACCACTGCCATGATTATCACCGTAGCCAGCTTTAAAGGAGGCGTGGGCAAAACCACCACTGCCATTCATCTGGCGGCGTTTTTGCAGGGTAATGCCGAAACCCTACTGATTGATGCCGATCCTAACCGCTCGGCCCTAGCCTGGGCCCACCGGGGAGAATTGCCCTTCCCAGTGGTGGATGAATGGCAGGCCAGCGATCGCCCCCGTCCCTACGGCCATGTGGTGATTGACACCCAGGCCCGCCCAATTTTAGACGATTTAGCGCTGCTGGCCACCACCTGTGATTTGCTGGTGCTCCCTACGACCCCCGATATTTTGGCCCTGGATGCCCTGGTGTTAATGGTGGAGTACCTCAGCCAGCTCAGGATTGTCACCTACCGAATTCTGCTCACCGCCATTCCGCCCAAGCCGAGTCGGGCCGGAACGGCGGTGCGGGCCATGCTTAAGGACACGGGACTGCCCATGTTCGAGGGGGGCATTCGACGCTATGCGGTCTACCAGAAGGCGGCCCAACAGGGCAGGGTCGTCTATGACGTTAAAGATCCCAAGGCCGAACTCGCCTGGCAAGACTACCAAGCGGTGGGGAAAGAACTGCTAGACCCCAGATAGATGCGGCCAGTCCTTGAGGCTGCCAGATTGATCACCTGGCCCATGCTAGCGCCCAACTCAGCCGCTAAAATCGATCTTCGGGTTCATCAGAGGCAAGGAGATAACCAGCCCATGAAGTTACAGCGCAGTACCGTGATCTTAGTGGGGATGGCTCTACTACTCGGGGCCGGGGTGCTGATCGCAGAATCCCAACGATCCCGCTCGCCCCAAACCGCTGAAGTGGGCCCCCAAGCCGGAGCCCTTTTAGGCTTTGCAGAATCCGAGGTGACCACCCTCAGGGTCGAGCGCCAGGGCGAAACCCTGTTATTGGAGCGCCAGGGCGATGGCAACTGGCAAATGATCCAACCCCAGAGAAGCCCGGCTGAGCCAGGGGCCGTGGCCTTTTTGCTGAGCCGATTGAATACCGATGCCCCCCTACAGACCGTGACCATGGCCCCCGATCAGGTGGCCGACTTTGGCTTTAGCGACCCAGCGGGCACGGTGACCGTAACGCTTCAAAATGGCACCGACCACGTACTCATTTTAGGTGGCCCCGAGTTCAGCGGCAGTGCTAACTACGCCATCATCGACCCGCCCACCTGGCCCCCCGAGCCGGAAGGTGCCCCCTACGAGGTGCTGGTGGTAAACCGCGACATTGCCAACGGTATCAATCGACCGCTGGAAGAGTGGAAAATGCCCGTGGAAAGCCCTAGCCAGGAGGAGGCATCCCCCTCGACCACTCCCAGTCCTGGCGCAGAGACGGAGGCTCCAGTTCCCGCCGGGGAGTCTCCGCCCGAGACTGAACCTGGCTCTGGAAAACCGCCGGAAGAAACCAATTAGGGCCTTTTTCTGATGCTAGGCTAAGCCCAAAGTGACGCAATCAAGGCACAGCGATGGGTTCTCCAACGGCAATTTTGTTAGTGTCTTGCCCTGACCAAAAAGGGCTGGTGGCGAAAATCGCTAATTTCATCTACTCCAATGGCGGCAACATTCTCCATGCCGACCAGCACTGCGACCCGGAAGCCGGGCTCTTTTTGTCGCGGGTAGAGTGGGCGTTGGATGGGTTTAATCTGCCCCGGGAGATTATCGGTCCTGCTTTCAAGGCGATCGCCCAACCCCTCGGGGCCCAATGGCAACTCCACTTTTCCGATGCGGTGCCCCGCCTTTCCATTTGGGTGAGCCACCAGGACCACTGCCTGCTCGACTTACTCTGGCGGCATAAGGCAGGGGAATTTAAGGCCAAAATTCCTTTGATTGTCAGCAATCATTCCCACCTCAAGCCCATTGCCGATCAATTCGGCATTGACTTTCACCACTTTCCCATCACCCAGGAAACCAAGGCCGAACAGGAAAAGGGCCAGTTGGCCCTGCTACGACAGTACGGCATTGACCTGGTGGTGCTGGCTAAATATATGCAGGTGCTTTCCCCCGATTTCCTGGCAGCCTTTGACCAGGTGATCAACATTCACCACTCCTTTTTACCCGCCTTCATGGGGGCTAATCCTTACCAGCGGGCCTACCAGCGAGGGGTCAAAATTATTGGTGCTACGGCCCACTACGTCACCTCAGACCTGGATGAGGGGCCGATCATCGAACAGGATGTGGTACGCATCAGCCATCGCGATGAGGTGAAGGAACTCATTCGCAAGGGCAAAGATGTGGAGCGGATTGTATTAGCTCGGGCCGTACGGCTGCATCTGCAAAATCGCACCCTGGTCTACGGCAACCGTACGGTGGTCTTTGCCTGAGGGTGACCTAGAGCCCCTGGCCTGGCTGGGTTGCCGCCTGGTATATCCACAACCATTTTGCTGTGGTTGGGTTAGCATACAGTGACCTAGAGCCCATGACCTGGCTGGGTTGCCGCCTGGGTTGATTCCTGCGGCTTCCCAGCGGCGATCAAGGGGCCACTAGAGACAGGCTCTAGCCGTTGCCACGCCGCTTGAGGGCCGCCACCATCTGTTCACGCACCGCTTTTGCCCACTGGTCAAATTCCTGATTGGAACGGTTGATTGGTTTTTCGGCCGTCGCAAGTCCTTGTTGGTTCATGGCGCTCCCATCTCCTCGTTGGCAGTAAAACAGTAACAAAAGCTACAGTTGCTCTTGCCTCCATTATTCCTGGTTTCAAACCAGCTCTGCAACCGCTACAGGTAGAGATTTCTTTACCTTGTTAAGGTTTCGATGGCCGGTCAAAAGGTGGTCCCGGCCAGAGCCAGGGTCAGAAACCGAGAGAAAACCAGGCCCCTTGGCCAAAAAATCAGCCCTCCGGTGTAAAGCGGCCTCAGACTTACCTGGACGGCTGTAGGGTTCAGGTAGCCAGATCTGGCTGGCCTTAGCTGCTTGGGTCTATCCCGTCGTGGTCTTAGACTCTGGGAAAAGAGTGTTAAAACTCCCCAGCCAATGAGCAATTAAGGGCAGAATGGGCCTAGATTCTTACTGTTAGCGTGGCCCAAAATCTATGCGACCGATTCGCGCCTTTAACGTTACTCCGGCCCTGCCCCAGCGGCTCGAAGCCCTTCGGACTCTAGCCTATAACCTCCACTGGGACTGGGATGTGGAAATGGTCGATCTGTTTCGACGCCTAGATGCCGACCTGTGGGAGTCGAGCCGTTACAACCCAGTGCTGATGCTGGGTACGATTAGCCAGGATCGGTTGAACGAAATTGCTGAAGATGAAGGGTTTCTGGCCCAGATGGATCGGGCCGCCCAACGGCTAGAGGACTATTTGCGCGATCGCAACTGGTACAAAAAACATCGGGCCAACTCAGTACCTGGGGAATGCTACGCCTACTTTTCCATGGAGTTTGGGCTGACCACCTGTATGCCCGTGTACTCGGGGGGGTTAGGAGTCCTGGCGGGGGATCACCTGAAATCGGCCAGTGACCTGGGGTTACCCCTGGTGGGAGTGGGGCTGCTGTACCAGGAGGGTTATTTCGCCCAATACCTGAACGCCGATGGCTGGCAGCAGGAACGCTATCCTATCAATGACTTCTACAACATGCCCCTGCATCTGGAGCGAGAGGCCAGCGGTGGCGAACTGCGGATTCCGGTGGAGTATCCTGGGCGCACCGTCTACGCCCGGGTTTGGCGGGTGCAGGTGGGGACTGTGCCGCTCTATCTGTTAGATACCAACATTGAACCTAACAGCCAGTACGACCAGGATATTTGCGATCGCCTCTACGGCGGCGACATCGACATGCGCATTCACCAGGAGATCATGCTGGGCATTGGCGGCATTCGTATGCTCAAAGCCCTAGGGCATACCCCCACCGCCTACCACATGAACGAAGGCCACTCTGCCTTCATGGCCCTAGAGCGGATTCGGGCCTTTATGGATGAAGAAGGACTGAGTTTTGCCGAGGCGCTGCTGGTGGCCCAGGCTAGCCAAATGTTTACCACCCATACCCCGGTTCCGGCCGGGATCGACCTATTCCCACCGGAAAAGATCCTGCACTACCTGGGCCACTACCGCCAACGATTCGGCCTGGGGGATGATGAATTTCTGGCCCTCGGCCGGACGGAAACGGGCGACTTTTCCGCACCTTTTAGCATGGCGGTGCTCGCCATTAAAACGGCCACCTTTATCAACGGGGTGAGTCAACTCCATGCCGAAGTATCTCGCCACATGTTTGGGGATCTGTGGGCTGGCCTCCCCCTCAATGAAGTACCTATCCATGCCATTACCAATGGAGTACATGCCCGCAGTTGCGTAGCTAAATCCACCCAGGCCCTCTACGATCGCTACCTGGGGCCCAACTGGTCCCAGGCCAGCCCTGGTGCGGCTCTGTGGCAGCGGGTGCAAGCCATTCCCGATGATGAACTGTGGCGTAACCACGAACAATGTCGGTCTCACCTGGTGGTGAGGGTGAGGGAGCGGTTAATGAAAAGCCTACGCGAACGAGGCGGCTCTGCCCGGGAGATGACCGAAGCCCAGGAGTGCCTAGACCCCTTTGTGCTGACCATTGGCTTTGCCCGCCGGTTTGCCACCTACAAGCGGGCAACCCTCTTTCTCCACGATCTAGACCGCATTCGGAAAATTATCAACGGTAATGGCCATGGCCATCGCGTTCAGTTTGTGATTGCCGGTAAGGCCCACCCCAAGGATATTCCCGGCAAGGAGCTGATTCGTAGCATCATTCACTTTACCCGCGATGAAGGTCTAAGCCGTTCCATCGTTTTCGTGCCCAACTATGACATTCACCTGTCCCGGGATATGGTCGCGGGCTGTGATGTCTGGCTGAATAACCCCCGTCGCCCCCGCGAAGCCTCGGGTACTAGCGGTATGAAGGCGGCCATGAACGGCTTGCCCAACCTGAGTGTGCTAGATGGCTGGTGGGATGAGGCCGACTACATTCGCACCGGCTGGCCCATTGGCCACGGCGAAGACTACGAGGACCCCGACTATCAGGACGATGTGGAGGCCAACGCCCTCTACGATATTCTTGAAAAAGAAGTAGTCCCCCTGTTCTACGATCGGGACAAAGACGAAATCCCCCGCGGTTGGGTGGCCAAAATGAAGCAAGCCATCTACCTCAACACCCCCCAGTTCAACACCGCCCGCATGGTGAAAGACTATGCCAACCAGGGCTATTTTGCCGCCAGTGATCGGGCCCACACCCTGGCCGCTCAAAACTATGGTCCTGGTAGGGAGTTAGCAGCCTGGTACGAGCGCCTAATTGAGCACTGGTACGACATTCGCATTGAGGAAATCGCCTTTTCTGAAACCACCGATCTGCGAGTTAATCAACCCTTTAAGGTGGTGGCTCGACTGGGGCTAGGGGCTTTGACCCCAGAGGATGTGCAGGTGGAACTGTACCAGGGCCAAGTCGGGGTGGATGGGGAAATTCACACCGGTATTGCAACCCCCATGACCTACCAGGGGCAGGATGCGGACGGTCACAGCTTCTACGTGATCGAGGTGGAATACACCACCAGTGGACTGCAGGGACTCTCCCTGAGAATTTTGCCCCAGCACAAATACCTGAATAGCCCCTACGATCCCAAGCTGGTGTTGTGGGCCGATCCTGCCAGCGTTAAGGTGGTTTCTGGAATTCCCCTCCAGCCCACCACCCTCTCCCAGGGGGCTCTGAGCTAAGACCGGTGCCGGTGCAGTTACGGCCCCGATTTCACCGCCCAACCGACGAAAGCCGCCCCGGTGGCAAACATCAGCAGGCTGTAGATCGCCGCCGGGATCGCTAGGGTGGGCTGATTGAGCAGAGTTGGGGCACTGGCGAT
>DVEE01000427.1 GCA_015295885.1 Leptolyngbyaceae cyanobacterium M65_K2018_010 | reverse complement strand
TGAGGGGGTGAGGGGGTGGGTCGGTGGGACAGATTCAAGTCAGGGGTCGGTACTTTTCTTTTGAGCACGTCCCTAGGGCACAGAAGCCCGGCAGACGATGGTTTCTTGATCCTTAAGTCGGATCACCACGGTGTTAAACAAACTCATATCCGTGCCAGGGGGAACAGCCATTTCAAAGGCAGTACTGCCCTGAGGCAGCGGTCCCAGGTCCAGGTGCCGTTTGGCCAGGTTTCCATTGATGGTCAACACGGCTTCTAGGGCCGTCTCTGGGGCACTGGTTTGAAAGTCTTGGAAGGACAAGGTGACTTGCTGGCCCAGTACCGCAGCCCCAATATAGCCACTGGCCTGATAGTGATCGGTGCCTATGACCTGTCCCATCGCCTTCCTCCTATCTGTGCGTAGGCCTCACACAACCCATTACACCCTAATCCGAATCCCAGTCTCCTAAACTGGCTGGCTGCCCGGTAAACCGAACTGCCGTTCATCTATAATCCTCCGATTTTCCGTCAGGTCATGGTCTGGCAACCTAACCGCTTGCCCCGTCGTAGCAGAAACCTGGGCCGCAGCCGCTACCTTTAAGCTGTAGAGGCTTGCCCTGGCGTCTACGTACAGGGGGGTTCCCTGCAGCAGATGGTCGAGCACCCGGCGGGTGTCTTCGGCAAACAGCCCCCGCCGCGACCCAATCGCCAGGGATTGACTTCCCTCTGCGCTCAGTAGTTGTCCCTGGTCGCCATCCAGGCTGATCTGCCCATCCCGTCCCCACACCTCCAACCGGCGACGTTCCAGCCAGATCGACTCCCCCTTGCCGTAGATCACCTCCGCCCCTAGACCCGAGGCAAACCTCAACTCAGCCCTACACAGGCAAGTCCTGTGGCGCTCCCGGCCCTTCTGACCCGGTTGCAGCCCGTCGTAGTGGTTGTGGCAGTAGACCTGCTCTACGGCACCGAAGCAATCCACCAGCCGATGAATGCGAGATAACGCCCCCACCAGGGGAAAGCCAAACCGATCCGCATAGTAGGTCCAGGAATCGGGGGCCGGACGCTTGGGGCTCAGGGTAGCGTAGCGGGCATAGAAGGGGGGGCCGACCAGGGGAAGATGGGCTTTAAGGGCCTGGTGAGTTCCCCCCAGCAATTCAATGTGCTCCACATGGAGCAGACGTTGGTTCGTTTCTGCCTGGATCACCAGGGCCTCGGCCTCGGCGACCGATAGGGCCAGGGGATACTCCACCACCACATGCTTCTGGGCGGCTAAGGCCGCGGCCGCCACCTGACTGTGACCGCTATTGATGTGGCACACCATCACCAGGTCCACTGCTGGATCGGCAACAACTTCTGTCCAACTGCCCAGGGCCCTGGCTCCATAGGCGGCCACAAAGGCTTGGGTTTGGGCGCTGTGATGGCCAGCCACAGCCACCAGATGCCCACGCCCATCAGCTACTAACGCATCAGCCCTCAGACGCGCCACGAAGCCGGTGCCAATTAAACCCACATTTACCATTGTTTTGAGTCAGTTCATCGCCAGGGCAGGGGAAGGAGGGTAGCTGGTCCCATGGGGATGGCCATCACTTCTTTATTTTGCCTGCTCGTAGCAATTCAGTCTTTAATGGAGAGCAGAGGCAGCCCCTGCCAACCGCCATGCCCCAGATTTTCATCTCATACCGCCGCCGCGATAGCGAAGCCATCGCTGGACAGATCTATGACCGCCTTGTTGCCCACTTTGGCAAGTCTGCGAGCTGCCTTGATGTGGACACCATTCCCTTTGGCCTCGACTTTCGGGACTGTCTCAAGGGCGAAGTGCAGCAGTGCCAGGTTTTGACTCAGTAAGAGGTGATCAACAATTCGCTAATTTTGCCCCGTCGCCCGGCCTGGGAGTTAATGGCCCGGGCCGCCTGCATGGGATACATGGAAAACCCCTGATACAGTTGGCGGATAAACTCGCAGTCGGAGTTAGACAGCATCACCTGTACCCCCTGGCGAGCTAACTGCTTAAAGACTTCCGCCAGGCGTTCTTGATTTTGGCCGGAGAACCCGTAGCGGTTGTAGCGGGTAAAGCTACTGGTGGGACTGATGGGATGGTAAGGCGGGTCGAAGTACACAAAGTCCCGGCTGGAGAGGGGCCAGTCCAAAATTTCGGCGAAGGAAAACTCCAAAATATCCGTGCCCTGGAGGGCTGCGGAAGCCGCCTCGAGCAGTTCGGGGTCGCAAATGGTGGGGTTCTTATAACGGCCCAGGGGGACGTTAAACTGGCCTCGAGAATTTTCTCGGTAGAGGCCGTTGTAGCAGGTTTTGTTTAGGTAGAGCAGGCGCGCCGCCCGTGCTACCGGGTCGCTCAGGTGGTGTTGCTGTCGAATTCGGTAGTAGTAGTCGGTGCTGTGACGGCGCTTGTGATGGTGCAGGTGGGCGATTACCTCCTTGGGGCGATCGCGCACACAGCGATACACATTGACCAACTCCGGATTAATATCCCCTAGAACAGCTTTGTTAATCCTGGCTGACAGGTGAAAAAACACAGCCCCGCCCCCCAAAAAGGGCTCATAGTAACTGTGGAAGGAGGCGGGGAAGAAGGGTTCGTATTGGCTCAGTAAACGCCCTTTGCCTCCGGCCCATTTCAGGAAGGGGCGCGCCAGTGCAGCACGGGGGGTTGTTGCAGGGGCACAATTCACGAACAAGGGGTTTCCACACCTGACTTTAAGATCAGATGTACTGACTCGGTAATTTCCCCACTATAGCAAAGCCCCCTCAAAGCGGCACAATCAAAGTTCCCAGCGGGGGATATTGACCTTGCCTGGGGCTGCACCCGAATCCGGTTCGGGGCCTGCCAACCATACCGATCCGCACCGATCTGCCCAGAGGGGATTGCCATGTCATCCAGTTCGCCATCGACCCAGCCCACCCTAATTGGGTTTATAGCCATTTTGATGTGGGCGACCCTGGCCCTACTGACGAAACTCAGCGGCCCGGTGCCACCCTTTCAACTGACCGCCATGGCCTTTACGGTGGCCTTTGCCCTTGGGCTGGCTGCCTGGATGAGGGCGGCGGTCAACCCCTGGCAGTACCTGCGGTTGCCCCTCCGGGCCTGGGCCCTGGGTATTACCGGCCTGTTTGGCTACCATCTCTTTTACTTCATCGCCCTGAGCCGAGCCCCGGCGGTAGAAGCAAGTTTGATCGCCTACCTGTGGCCTCTGCTGATTGTCTTTTTTTCCGCTCTGCTGCCCGGTGAACGGCTGCGGTGGTTTCACGGAACTGGCGCGATCGCGGGCTTTGCCGGGGCCGCCGTCCTGATGACCAAGGGCCAAGCCCTCAGCTTTGAGGGTCAATACCTGTCCGGCTATTTGGCTGCCCTGGTCTGCGCTCTCATCTG
>DVEE01000403.1 GCA_015295885.1 Leptolyngbyaceae cyanobacterium M65_K2018_010 | reverse complement strand
TGCGGGCCTACCACCAGGCGTTGTCCTATCTCTCCGCCGCCACCGCTGCCGGAGACTACGCCAACCTGCAAAACAGTCTCGGCGCCGTCTGTTGGCGTCTCTCCCAACTGGATCGACCCCAGCACCATCTCCACCAGGCCATTACTGCCTACACCGAAGCATTGCGCTACCAGTCAGCCCAGGCCAATCCCCAGGAATACGCCATGGTGCAAAACAACCTGGGAATTGCTTACTGGAGTTTGGCCCAGCACGAACGTCCTGTGTTTTTGCTGGAGCAGGCGATCGCCGCCTACCAGGCCGCCCTGGCCTATCGTACCCTGGCCACAGCGCCAGCCAGTTGTGCCGCCACCCACAACAACCTGGGCACCGCCTACTGGGATCTGGCCCAGCACCTGAGCAGCCAACCGGCCCGCCGTCTGACCGCCCTGCAGGAAGCAGTCAAGGCCTACGAAACCGCCCTCCAAGCGGCCGAGCGGGCCCTCAGCCAGGCGGACTCAACCGCGTTGGGATTTGATCTGGGGGCCACCTGCCACAGTGCTGGCGTCGTCCACGACCAGTTGGCCCAGGCCTTACCCCAGGACCAACACTCGGCCCGCGAGCGCCATCTACAGGCCGCCCTAAACCACTACCTGATGGCTTACCAGAGCTGGCAGCATGATCGAGCGCAACAGCGGGTGCTGGTGGAGGCCCTGGTCTACACGGTTCGGTTGAACTTTGAAATTCTGGGCATGGCCGCTCAGCAGGCGGTGCTATCTAAGTTGCCGGCCGAACTGCTGGCCCAGGTGCTGCCCCAGCTATAGCGATTATTGCGGGCAGGAGGCCCGAGGCAACCGCTGGACCCAAGGCTCGGGATTTGTGGGCTGAGCTTGCCTCTGCCCCAACATCCTGATTGAATAAGGTCATCAAAAAATGAATTTTTATAACGGAGACCTACATGTATATCGTCCAGATTGCCTCGGAATGCGCTCCGGTGATCAAAGCCGGGGGGCTGGGCGACGTGGTTTATGGGCTTAGTCGGGAGCTAGAAACTCGCGGTCATTGCGTCGAGCTGATTCTGCCCAAGTACGACTGTATGCGCTACGACCACATTTGGGGGCTGCACGATGCCTACCGCGATCTGGTGGTGCCCTGGTACGGCACGGATATTCGCTGCGATGTCTACTGTGGCTGGGTGCATGGGCGGCTGTGTTTCTTTATCGAGCCCAAGTCCTGGGAAATGTTCTTTAACCGGGGTTGCTACTACGGTTGCTACGATGACCCCATGCGGTTTGCCTTCTTTAGTAAGGCGGCCATGGAATTTTTACTGCGGAGTAATAAACGCCCCGATGTGATCCATTGCCACGACTGGCAGACCGGGTTAATTCCGGTGATGCTGTTCGAGATCTATAAGTACAACGGCATGGAGTTTCAGCGGGTGCTATACACCATCCATAACTTTAAGCACCAGGGCATTGCCGCCAACGATATTTTGCGGGGTACGGGGCTGAATCGGGATGAGTATTACTTTCAGTACGACCGTCTGCGGGACAACTTCAACCCCTTTGCGATTAACTTCATGAAGGGAGGCATTACCTATGCCAACCATGTCAACACGGTTTCGCCCTACCACGCCTGGGAAGCCCAGCACACCGACCAGGGTTTTGGCCTGGGGCATACTTTGCATATGAATCAGCATAAGTTTTCGGGCATTCTCAACGGCATTGACTACGATGTGTGGAACCCCGAGGTGGATCGCTACATTCCCCATCACTACGGACTCACCACCTTTGAGGACAAGGCTCTCAACAAGAAAGTGCTGCGGGAACGCTTGCTGCTGCGCCAGAGCGATCAGCCGATTGTCTCCTTCATCGGTCGTTTAGATGATCAGAAGGGCGTGCATCTGGTGCACCACGCCATTTACTACACCCTGCAGCGGGGGGCTCAGTTTGTGCTACTGGGCTCAGCCACCGAAAAGGGCATTAACGATTGGTTCTGGCACGAAAAGCTCTACCTTAATGACAACCCCGATGTTCATCTTGAAATTGGCTTCAACGAAGAGCTCGCCCACCTCATCTATGCTGGGGCCGACATGATTGTTCAACCCAGCAACTTTGAGCCCTGCGGCTTAACCCAAATGATTGGGCTTAAGTACGGCACCGTGCCGATCGTGCGTGGAGTTGGTGGACTGGTCAATACGGTCTTTGACTGGGACTACGATACCCTCCATAGTCCCGAGGAACGCAACGGCTTTGTCTTTTTCCAGAGCGACTATACCGCCCTAGAGTCGGCAATGAACCGGGCCTTCGATATTTGGGAGCAACAGCCAGAGACCTTCAAACAAATTGCCCAGCAGGGTATGCAATACGATTTTTCCTGGAATCATCCGGGCCAGGCCTACGTTGACCTGTATGAATTTATACGTCACAAGTAGTTTGGCTGCGGGTTTTCCCCGACGGCTGATTTTAGTCGGTCTAGGGGGACAGGCCAGGGCCTACACTACGGAGGACGGTTGACCTGACTGGGCCATCTAAAATCATTAATCATTGCATCGCTGACACCTGCAATTGGGCATGACGACCAATTCCGACCTACCGCCCTCTGTCCTCAGCCGCGCTCAGCTGTTGCGGGGGCAAGGAGAAGCCTTTTACACCCTAGGTCGCTACGGGGAGGCTTTGACGCGGTTTGACGAAGCCCTGGATCTACACCCTGATAATCACGAACTCTTGGTGCTGCATGGCTTTTGTTTAGTGGAGCAAAAATACTTTGCGGCGGCCCTGGAGAGTTTTAGCCGGGCCCTGGCCCACCGCCCTGACTATGCCCTGGCTTGGCATGGCAAAGGTCATGCCCTGGCGAAGCTGGGCCATTTTGAGGAGGCCGCCACCCATCTGCGCGAGGCCGTCCGGTTAAATCCGGCGGATGCCAAGGCCTGGTATAACCTGGGTACGGCCCAAAACCAACTGCGCCAGTATGAGGCCGCGATCGCCAGCTTTGAGCGTAGTCTCACGTTATTGCCCCAGGATCACCGAGCTCGCTATAACCAGGCCGTGGCACTCTGTGGCTTGCACCGCTACGAGGAAGCCCTGCAGATGCTACAACTGGCCCTTAAACAAAAACCCCAGGCCCACTACATTTGGAACCAGCGAGGCACGGTGTTGATTCAGCTCGGTCGCTATGAGGAAGCGATCGCAAGTTTTGAAACCTCATTGCAGCATCGGGCCGATAACCCCAATGCCTGGTATGGCAAAGCTCGGGTTTATGCCATGGCCGGCAACCTGGAAATGGCCCTCAAAAACCTCTATCGCACCTTCACGCTGAGCCCCCACGTCTACCGGGGTATGGTCAAGATTGATGCCCACTTCGATAACATTCGAGAGCAACCCCAGTTTCAGCGCCTGCTGGCGGCCAACCTGTAACCCAGCAGTTACCCCGGATTGGGTCACTGACGCCGCGGAAAAACCCTGCTCCCTGGTGTAGGGTGAAGGGCAAGGGCACTCGGGAGATGAGCCAGCCCCAGGCCTCTCGGTCCCTCGATCTGGGGCCAGCCCTCCTGACCTGCTGGCAATTTGGAGTTCAACACAACCCATGATTCAAGCCTTTCCACCCTCCTCACCGGCCGATCAAGCGATTCGAGGGGCGCTGCTAGACTTTGTGGATGACCCCTTCTACGTCCCCCAGGACCAAGCCGTGCGCTACATTCCCGACGGCCTTTTGGTGATCCGCGAGGGGCATGTGGCGGCGGTGGGCGCCTACGCCGACCTTAGCCCCACCCTAGGAGATATGCCGGTGGCCGATTATACCGGCCAACTGATCACCCCAGGGTTCATTGATACCCATATCCACTATCCCCAAACCGGCATGATGGCAGCCTACGGGGAGCAACTGCTGGAATGGTTAGAACGCTACACCTTCCCCACCGAGCGCCAATTTAAAGATCCAACCCATGCTCGCCAGGTGGCAGATTTCTTTCTCGCCGAATTGCTCAAAAATGGCACCACCACGGCCCTGGTGTTTGCAGCGGTGTTCCCTGAGTCGGTAGACGCCTTTTTTGAGGCCGCCGCCGCCCGCAACCTGCGCATGATCAGCGGCAAGGTGATGATGGACCGCAATGCCCCTGACTACCTTTGTGATACGGCCCAGTCCTCCTACGAGCAGTCCCGCGCCCTGATTCAAAAATGGCATGGCCAGGGTCGGTTACTCTATGCCGTCACCCCCCGGTTTGCGGCCACCTCCAGCGAGGCCCAACTCAAGGCTGCGGCCCGCCTGCTGGATGAATTTCCCGATCTGTACCTGCATACCCACCTGTCAGAAAATGTCAACGAGGTGGCCTGGATTCAGGACCTGTTCCCCCAATACCAGGGCTACCTGGATGTCTACGACCAAACGGGGCTGGTGCGCCAGCGATCGGTCTTTGCCCACGGGGTTCAACTCTCGGACCAGGAATTTCAGCGCCTGTCCCAGGCTAAGGCCGCCCTTTCCTTTTGCCCCACCTCTAACCTGTTCCTCGGCAGTGGGCTCTTCCGGATCGAACAGGCTAAAAATAAAGCCCATCCGGTCAAGGTAGGCCTGGGAACCGATGTGGGGGCGGGCACCAGCTTTTCCCTGCTGCAAACCGCCAACGAAGCCTACAAGGTGGCTCAATTGCGTGGCCAAAAACTGTCTGCCTTTAAAGCGCTATTTTTAGCCACCCTGGGTGGCGCTAAAGCCCTGTGTCTGGAGGACAAAATCGGCAATTTTGACCCCGGCAAGGAGGCGGATTTTATCGTGCTGAATCCTCAGGCAACGCCGCTCCTGGCCCTTCGCAACCCAACGGGGCTGGCCCACCGCTTAGAGGGCGTCGCTGAGCAGCTCTTTTCCCTGCTGATTATGGGGGATGATCGGGCCGTGCAAGCCACCTATATCATGGGCGAACTGGCCTACTCATCCCCATCCACCTGAACTCCCTGGACAATGCGGGAGAGTTCGCTCTTTTCATCCACGGATATGCGGGTGGGCGAACCGCTGATAATGCGTTCTAGGTTTCGGAAGGAGTCTTTAATTTCGGGACCGTGGCTGCTGATGGTGTATTCCCGAATTCCCTTGTCGTGCCAGGATCCCCGCATCTTGAACACATTGATGGCACGGGACATTTCCCCCCGCACTTCCACATACTGGAGCATCAAAATTGTGTCCGTAATCGTGGAAATGTGGGACTCGGTAATGGAGTGCAGCCCCATAAACTGCTCGGTGGTATTGGTAAAGAAGCCGGTGATTTCCTCCTGCTTGGCAAACCCCGTCACCCCAATCACAAACTGCCGGAAGGAATTGTTGCTCACCCCTCGATCCAAGGCCGAGAGGGAGTCAATGGCCATGCGAGAGGGTTTGAACTGGGAAATTTCGGTTTTGATGATTTGCAGGTGATCCTCTAGACCGGCGGATTCGGGGTAGGCGCAAATAATTTTCAGCAGCCCCTGCTGCTCCATGGCCTCAAAGTCGATGCCCCAGGAGTAGGCGTTGCGCGAGAGCTGGGCGCGGGATTCTTCGTAGGCAAACAGGATCGCCCGCTCGCCCGCCTTGCAGCCATCTACCAAAAACTTGCTGACCAGCAGGGTTTTGCCGGTACCGGTAGCCCCCGTAGCCAGAATAATCGAATCCTTGAAAAAGCCACCGCCACACATTTCGTCCAGGGTAGGCACCCCGGAAGATACCCGGGCATTGGAGGATCGCTGGGTCAGGCGCATGGCTCCCAAGGGGAAGATGTTGATGCCATCGTTGGTGATGGTGAAGGGATACTCCCCCTTCATGTGGGTGGTCCCCCGCAGCTTGAGGATTTCCATGGTGCGGCGGCGACGTTCGCCTTCTAGGGCGTTGCGCACAATCACCACGTTGTCGGAAACAAACTCTTCGACCCCAAAGCGGGCCACGGGGCCGTACTCATCCAGGCGCTCGGTGGTCATCACCGTGGTCACCCCCATCTGCTTCAGCCGGGCTACCAGGCGAAAGATTTCTCGCCGCACCACCGAAGCTGCGTCGTACTGTTGAAATACGGCGGTAACTGAGTCAATGGACACCCGCCGAGCTTTGTACTTGCGAATGGCGTACTGGATTCGCTCGATCAGGGCCGAGAGGTCAAAGTTACCGACCACATCCTGGCCTTCGGGGTCGGGGGAGGCATCGAGGATAAACAGCTTGCCGTCCTCGACTAGCTTTTGCAAATCCCAGCCAAAGCTGTAGGCGTTTTGAATAATATCCTGGGGTGACTCCTCAAAGGTGACAAATACCCCCGGCTCATCGAAGTAGGTGATGCCGTTGTAGATAAATTGCACTGCAAACAGGGTCTTGCCAGTGCCGGAGGTGCCGCTGACTAGGGTAGAGCGCCCCGCCGGAATACCGCCATGGCTGATGTCATCAAAGCCTTCGATCATGGTGCGGGTTTTGCGCACACCTACGGGCTGAGCGGGGGATGGCAAATTGGATTGAGCAGTGTCAGTCATAGGGGTGGGGTTAGGTCAAACACAGCACGCAGTATTTAGCTCAAGCAAAGAGGTACCGAGCATTTAGCATACCTTGAACTGAGGCGGCGAATAGACCTAATCCAGCCAGGGTAAGAGGTCGTTTGAAAAGTCGAAGAGTGTCTCATGTTATACCTTTGGACCAGGCTAACACCCTCAAACTTGAGTGTTTCTACTACCTCTTGAGGACAAAACATACCTGGGATGGCCCTTTTCCAGCAACCTCTAAGGCGGATTTGGCAAACTCTAACTAAAAATGTCGTCCTCGCGCAGCTCGTCGTAGAGCAAATCTAGCCCAATTAAGACTCGCTCGCGATCGGAGAGGTCGCCAATGATTTTGCGTACCGGGGGCGGCAAGATTTTGGCCAGGGTGGGAGTGGCCAGAATTTTATCCTCTTCTGCCAGTTGGGGATTCTTCAAAACATCGATCACCTTCAGGGCGTAGACGCCCTGAAACTCCTCTTCCAAAATGTTGTTGAGGGTCTTGAGGGCCCGAATGGAGTTGGGGGTATTCCCCGCCACGTACAGCTTCAGGATATAGGTCTTTTTAACGGCACTCATAGGCATTAGGGTTAGGGCTAGAGGAAGCAAAGAACTCACGAAATCCAGGGCTAGGGCTCCCTGGGAATGGAGCGGCGATACATCTCGCAGAGGTGGGCAATGACATCAATTAAGGTCAGGCGGTAGTCTAGCAAAATCTCTTCACTGCGGCCCTCTAGCTTGAGCTGTTTGGAAAATTCATCCATCAGCTCCATGTGGATTTCGACAATGTGGGATACGGAAATATCGGCCATAAAGGTTTGATTCACAAAGGCGTCGATATTCTGATTGAGCTTGGGGTCGTTGGCAAAGTATCCCAGAATAATTTTTCGATAGTCAGCCTTGAGCTGGCGGAGAAAAGCATCACGGTCGGCCTGACTCATATTGCGTAGAAAGTGTTCAGCATTGCGTTTGTAATAAACGCCCAGGTAACCGAGTCGCGCCTTTAGCTTATCAGTCAACCGTTCTTGCTGAGCGCTTAACAAGTCGGGAATTGGGATCTGATCGGGGAGGGAGGAGGGGGGCAGGGTACAGCGGTCTGCGGGCAGGGCCAAAAACTCTTGAATGGCCTGTTGCACAGCCCGTTCCAGGTCAAACATCCTGGCCCTGGGGAGGGGAACCACGGCACCGTGGTAGGCCCTGGAAAGGTGGTCGATGAAGTCCCCCGGGTCAACACCAGCCTTGGCAGATGCCTCATCCACCACCAGTAGAACCACCGGTAACAAGATCCCTGTGGTCGATAACATCTGCTCCAGGTCAGCGGTTAGAAGGGAGGATTCGAGAATCAAACAATCGATTTGATTACTGCGATCGCGCAACCAGCGCAATCCCTCTTCTAGACCGGTCGCCATGTGTACGGCGTAGCGATCGGGCGGCAGACTGAGCCCAAACTCCTCCACGACTTGCCTAGACTTGGCCAGGACGTATATCTGTAAGGGTGCAACCAAAGCCGCCAATCGCGTAGAGAACGATGAACCAAAACCTGAAATTCTCGCCCACCCCAGGTCAGCAGTCCAGGTTGAGCCGTGCAGTTCACACTTATTAATTGTAAGGGCTGACTGCCCCATTGCTGCGGGCTAAGCCCAGGACTTGAATCGGTTAAAATAGCGGCCTGGCTGGCTATCAGGGAGCTTTGGGTGAGCCCTCATCCCCCTCAGCGGATCGTGTTCTGACTGCGGATCCCAGGCCAAAATCACGCCACCCTGACAGGTTTGATCTCAGACCCTTATTCTAAAGGGGATGGTTGTCTGCAAGAATGGAAAGTCCGTGTTATCCCCTGATCTCGCTCGTTGCCTCAGCCATCCCCCCAGCTATCCGTTGACGACGGCCCTAAGTTCCGTCGTTGCGACCCTCAGCCAAATCGATGCCCCCTGGCCCAGTCATATCGTGGTCCTGGATGGGCAGCAGCGTCCCCTGGGAGCCCTGGCCCTGGGGCAACTATGGGTTTGCCAACAAACCCTGCCGTTCCATCCCAAGGTTGCGGTGGCACCCGCTACCGCCCATGGCCCGATCCAGACCGTTGAGGCAACCCACCCACCCCAACCGCCCGCCGAGCTCTCCCTGGGGGATTGCCAGCCCTGGTTAGAAGCGGTGGCGATCCTGCCCGGCCACACCACCTTGGCCGAGTTAGGATGTCTGATTCAGGCGTTTCCCCAAGCCTGTTGGGTCGTGGTCAACGATCGGGGACAGTATGCAGGGGTCATTGATCCGGTGAAGCTATCAGCCTGGCTGGCCCCAACCCTGCTAGGGCCGGCCTCTCCCTGGGCCCCTCCCAGTTTGCCCCTAGCCCAGGTTGGGCTGGATCACCCCCCCGATCAGCCAGGGCAGAGCTGGATTGTGAGCCTGGGCCATGCCCTTAAAACACCGCTGACCTCCTTGTTGGGGCTATCTACCCTGTTGCTAGACCCACGAGTGGGCCCCCTCAGCGATCGCCAGGCCCACTACGCCAGGTTGATGCAGCAGGCCATTCGCAAACTGATGCGCCTGATCAACCAGTTGATCGATTGGATGCGGCTAGAAACCCAAGCTCAAGAGTTGCCGCTGGCCCCCGTTGAAATCCAGCCCCTGCTCGAAAACCTGCTACCAACCTTTCTATCGACCGAGTTAGCCGACGAAGCGGATCCCCCCGCCTGGGTCCACGGATTTAACCTCACCCTCCTAACCGATCCCCCCCCGGTGATGGCCGACCGGCTGTGGTTACAGCAAAGCCTGCACGGAATCTTAGACCGTTGGCTGCGGCAGGGAATGGAACCGGGCGGCCTCATCCTGGATCAGTGGGGCGCCTGGTTGGCCATTACCCTTTGGGCCCCTAGCCCCACCGGCACAGGCCCCCCTTGGGCTAGGGAAGCTGAGGTCTTGCCTAGCTCGAGGGGGAACGACTTCCTAGAGCAGCTTAGCTGGACCCTGGCCCAGCGCTGCGCTCAAGCCCATGGGGGAGATTTAGTCGCCTTTGAGTCAGCGGTCTATGGCTACCAATGTACCCTGCTCATCTCCCCGGGCGAGGTCCAGCCTACTCCCCTGACCCATCTGGTGCTTTTGGTCAGTGACCACCGCCCCCGCATTGATCAGGTTTTTGCCCGGCTGCAAAACAGCCCCTACCGTCTCATTGTTGCCAGCCCCTGGCACCGAGCCCTAGACCTGGCCCAGCGCTTGCAGCCCACGGTGGTCCTACTGGACGATGAATCCTTGGCGATCGCACCAGCCCTGGCCCTCAGGGATCTCGCCCCGCCCCAGGCGCCAAGCCCCCACGTCATTGTGATAGGGGCTGCTACTGAGGTGCCGATACCCCCACCGGCGGTGGTGCTGGCAACCCATGACCTGGATCACCATCTGCGGCCCACCCTGGATCAACTCTGTGGCCATCGGCCAGCGGCTCTGGGGAACATAACCCTATTGCTGCTCAGCTATCCAGCCCCTGGGACTTCACTGAACAGGGAACTCTCCCAAACCTGGAAAGATGAATTACAGCGCCACCACTGTCGGCTATTGGAAGCCGATGATCTCACCCAGGCGGCTCTGCTTTGCCGAGTCTGGCAACCCAATGCCATCCTTTTCAACAGCCTGGCCCCCGTTCCCCCGCAGGCTTTCCAGGACCTGGCCCTGTGTCCTGACCTGGCTTCGTTACCCCTAGTCACCCTGGCTCCCCTAACGATAGAGCACCCTGCCCACCTAACCCTGATCGATGGCTCCGCCACCCTAGCCCAGCCCCCCTACCTAGGAGCACCAGCTTTACTGGGCATGATTCCTGCAACGGCGGCGGCCCAGCTAACGACAGACCCCCCGCCCCGTGAAAATGTTGTATAGCACGCTCACCTCATCCCCCGGTTTGGGCGGTTGGTTGGATAGATGATCGACCCGCACTTCTGACTCGCTTAGGGTTCCTTTCCAGACCCCGTGCTGGGCCTCGGTGGTGCCCGAGTAGGTCAGGCTTGCGGTCATGGGTTCAGCGTTACCAGAGGTAAGGGTAAAGCGACTAAAGCCCGACTCACGGGTGTAGTTGATAGTAAAGTTTGACCCATTCGAGAGCGAACCGCTGCAGGTCATGGCCAGGTTACTGGGCGGCGGCGGGCGATCGGAGGTGAGGCCGGCCTGGCCATCGACAGCAATATTACCGCCGTAGGCCCAGCCCAACTGCGAGGACAGATTGCTCCTGACCTGATACCAGACGCTATCGCCCATGGCCGTCTCAGCAAAAATCTCAAGCCGAGTGCCATTGGGAGCGGCATAGATGACCGGGGTATTGGTTCCGGGCGCGGTGTGGATGCGCAGGGAAGGTTCAGCCCGCACGGTGCCGGTTTTAATTGGGGTGGCCGGGGCGGGGGGCGGGGTGGCCGTAGGCGTCGCCTCAGGGGCTGGAATCTGAACTTCGGGCTCAGGCACCGGGGTGGCTAAGTCTGAGGGTTCGGGTTCTGGGGATACGCCAGCAGGCCTTTGACAGGCTGCCGCCAACAGGCCCAGCAACAAAGCAGTCACTACCCCTTTCATCTCTTGGTCCTTGTCGTTCCTAGGCGTGCCATATAACCTGTGATCCAGTCCACTATCCCAGCTTTAGGGAGGACGATCGCGCGAGTCCTCAGCCCACCGGCCAACCCTATCCTAAATCCCAAGTGCTGGGTGTAGAAAAATGAGCGTATCAGTGCTGAGTCCATCCCGTCAATGGCTAATTGATGGGACTTTTATTAAGTAATATCTGCCCTGTTTTGAGCTCGACTTTTTCCTTGACAGCTAACCTGAATATCACTTTTATAACCTTTCTAACCTTAATGGTGTTTTGGGTCGGATAGAGGTTTGCGGTTGGGCTAGTACCGAAAGGCAGAAGGCGGAAGGCAGTTTGTCTTTCAGACAGGCTACGCCAACGCGAAGCGTCGCCGCAGGCGTTAGGCAGAAGGCAGAAGGCAGAACGGGAATCCCAGGTTACACAAGGTTTTACAAGTTAAGGAATAGTTGGTTGATTTCCGCCTCAGTCTACTAGGGGGTGCTGGCCAATTCCCGAAGAAATTGTTAATTCAATTATTAATTTTCAGTTTACTAATGGGAGGATTTCGGTAAAATCCAAAATGTTTCCTCCAAAATATTTCCAAGGTCAGCCGATTCCTGATAATGGTTTGGATGGGTGCGGGGGGTATAGAGCGGCTGCTCCTCTAGGCCGTCCCCACCCAAGCAATCTCTGGAGCTAAGCCCCATTTAGGAGTAAATGTATGACGACGAATCACAGACCGTTTGGTATAGCGTTGATCGGCACTTTAATGCTGATTGTTGGCATTGTCAGAACGATTCTGGGGATCTTTCTCCTTTCGGGTAATCCCTACGCTAAGTCTGGCCTTGAGCAAAGCTTGCCGCCTGGCACCACCTCACCAGACTCCCTTTTCTGGTGGATAGGTCTTTCATTTCTGATTGTTGGCCTGCTGGGATTGTTGATGAGCTACGGCATGTTTACCCTCAAGGGCTGGGCCTGGGTATGGACGATTGTGGTTGCCTCTTTTAATCTGGTGGGTGTTTTTGTCAGCTATTTCTCAGGCCATCTCAGGGGCATTGATGCCTTCCTTTCCATCGCCATTTTTGGCCTGGTGGTCTATTACCTCTCGACCACCCCGGTTAAACGAGCCTTTGGCATGGTGCATCACCGCTAAGGGCTCGCCTGGCTACGCCTGGGTCGCGCCTTACCTAGCCATAGGCACTCTCCCTACTATCAGCTTGCTGCTACCCCTCTAGGACCAAATCGATGACCACCACCTTATCTGCCACTACCCCCATTCAAATTCGGGGGCTAACTAAAACCTATCCCAACGGCTTCCAGGCCTTGAAGGGGGTAAACCTGGACATTCCCATGGGCATGTTTGGCCTGCTGGGACCCAACGGGGCTGGCAAATCCAGCCTGATGCGCACCATTGCCACCCTCCAAGAGGCCAGTGAGGGCACCATCCAGTGGGGCGATATCAACGTCCTGGAAGAAAAGGTGAAGGTGCGTCAGGTGCTGGGCTATCTGCCCCAAAGCTTTGGCGTGTATCCAGGCGTGTCTGCCGAGAAGTTGTTGGATCATTTTGCCGCGTTGAA
>DVEE01000504.1 GCA_015295885.1 Leptolyngbyaceae cyanobacterium M65_K2018_010 | reverse complement strand
CTCTGTTGTAGGCATGGCCAGGTCAAGCAGATCGAGCTTACCCGTGGGCTGATAGGTCTGGATCAGTTCAGCAATTGCCCGAGGCACGTCGGTGGTCTCCCCAGCCATGGCCGCCGCGATTTGATCAGCTAGGCGACCGCTGCCGGCCATCACCAAGGCTGGGCGACCCGTCGCCAGGTTAGCCTGTAAGTCTGTAAGTGCCACCGTGCCACCATTAATCAAAATAGTTAAGGCCGGTTGTTGGGCAGAAATTTTTGAGGCAAAATCTGCCAGCCAGGGCGACTCGCTGCCCCAGTCATGGCCAGGAATTAAGAAGAAATTTGTATGGTTTGGCTCTAGGGCATGGCGAGAATCATCTTGAGGAGTCGCCCTATCCTGGGGAAGTTTAGCCTTACCCTGGGGTACCACCCCAACTAAGGGGAAGTTGCCCCCCACCTGGGAACGAGCTTGGCCCATCATGTGAATGACCCCGGCATCGGTACCCCCATCTAGAACCGTGACCTCAAACTCTTGAGCCACTGGAGCTAACACCTGGGTGAAAACGGTCTGCAACTGTTCCAAACTCTCGGCGGTCATTAAACTCGCCCCACCGATGATCACCAAGGCTGGGCGCGAGGTCATTAGACCCATGACTTCTAGGGCTTGAGTGCTAGTCTGTTCAGTCGATAAGGACAACACTTGAGCGCTGTGCCCATTCCGGAACTCGATATCGACTATTCCAGTGGCAAAAGTGTCTAACATGCTGCGGGAATCTGAAGTGGAGAATGGCTAGACTAGCGCTATATCAACTCAATGCCCTGAATGTCCTAAACGAAGTGGTGGGCCAAGGCCACGCATTTGGGAGATGCCTGAAGAGTCAGGTTAGAGCCTGATCTTACCCTAGGTTGCCTAAGATATATCAGGCATTATAGTAGCTGCCCTAGGTAGAAGCGCCATTTGGCCAGAATAAAGCCCAAGGTTTCAAATTGAGGGCGGTTTGGCGGGTAGTTTCTGGATCAGTCAGTTGAATCCCTAGGTTACTTAACTTTTCAGGCGATCGCCCGTAATCGACCTGAGAGTGACTGTAGTGGCCCTCAAGCCTAGTCCTATCTCCATCTGGTGCCATGCATCCATCTACCCTCCGACCTCGCAAAGCGGTCCCAAAGCAACTTTTCTATGCCTGTCAAATGCCCAGGCTAGAGTCAGCCGCCCAATGGCGAGAGTTTGGTTCGATGGTTCCCGACCAGGCGGACGTGTTTATAGCCTATCTGCCTGAAGATACGGCCACCATCCGCCAGTTAGATGAGGCCATTTTAGCTGAGGGGTTTCACCCAGGGGTGGGAGACCCCGCCAGTCTATTGGGGATCAGAGAAGATGGTCAGATTGAACCTGGCATCTTAGCCTGCGATGCTTTTTTGCTGTTTGTTGGCCATGGCGAGGTCATTCCTAGGGATTTAGAAGATGAGTTGGCCCAGGCCCAAGCCCTCAACAAGCTAATTATCCTAGTGGCCAGTCAACCCCTGGCGACTGCTGGTCCGAACCTGGAGTCCCTCACCTGGCAAGCAATCAACCTAGACGAAACGATCCGCGTGCTCAAGGCCCTGGCCCGCACCGTAGTCCACTGCCTCACCTATGTACGACTGCAAGCGCGCGCCCTGGCCTGGCAAAACGCCTCAACCGGCACGGAGAAAACTCGCCTACTGCTCTCCCTGGGGGATATTCATGCCACGGTAGCCAAGGTTAACTGGATTGAAACCTACCTGGGGCCAGACTTTGCCATTACCCCTACCCAACGGGAATTGATTCAGGCCAGCCAGCTAGCCCTGGGACCTAGACCGGGTAAAGGGTATGTGTTTGGCGCCGCCCCCGACATCTTTATTTCCTACTCCAGCAAAAACCGGGATTTTGTGCGAGTGCTCTGCCAGGCCCTGCAGGAGCAAGGCTTTCGCCTCTGGGTGGATTGGGAAAATATCCCCATTGCCGCTGATTGGACCGAGGAAGTGGCCGACGGTATTGTTGCAGCTCACACTTTTATTTTCGTCATCAGTTCCGATTCCCTGCTATCTGAGCACTGCCATTGGGAGTTGGACCAAGCTAGAACCTATAACCGCCGCCTGATTCCCATCTGCTGTGAAGCCGGCTTTGAGTCGGAACGCCTAGAACACCTGGGCCTGGCCAAGTTAAACTACTGCCAGTTCGCGCCCATGGAACCCAATGGCAAGCTGGACCCAGAGGCGCTGGATATTCTATTAGATCGCTTGCGCACAGACTTGGAGGATGCCAAGCAGTACAACAAGCTGTTTACCAAAGCCTACGAGTGGGACACCAAGCATCGACCCGAAACCCAACTCATGGCTTTGCCAGAATACAAGATCTACCAGCACTGGCTTCAAACTCGCCAGGCTAATAACCGCCATATTCAACTAAAGGACTTGCATCCCCTCCAGCAGGATTACCTGCAGGCCAGCCATCAGGCGATTCTACGGCAGGTGGCTCGTCGCCGCACTCAAATAGTGGGCGGGCTATCCCTCGCGATCGCCACCCTGATCCTGTTCACTAGCCTGACGATTTCGGCTCGCATTGGGGAACTCAACGCCCTAATTGAGTCCTTGACGGAGCAAAAGGGCCTAAACGGTTTAATTACGGCCCTCAAAGCCAGTAAGCAATTGCAGCAGACGCCGCTGGTGGGTCAGCGGCAAGATTTAAAGCTACGCACCGTTACGGCTCTCCATGCCGAAACCTTGAATGTTCGTGAGATCAACAAATTTTCCAGCAACCAGTGGGGATTATTTGATGTGGCCTTTAGCCCTGATGGCAGTCGGGTCATTTCCGTAGGGGAAGATGGAGCCGTTCGCGCCTGGAGTGTAAGCGGCTCTAGGGCCTATAGGCTGCCCGAGGGGCTGGATAAGCACCGGGACACCGTGGTGGCTGTGGACTACAGCTCCGATGGCAATTTCTTCGCCTCCGGTGGTCACGACGGCCAGGTTAATATCTGGAGCTGTGCTTATCCTGCACCTTCCTCCCAGGGGTTCAGGACACCTCAAGAGCAAAAAACGCCAGCCCCAGGGCGACTACCCCAGAGGTCAGGGAAGAACTCTGACCCAATTCCCCAAAGCACCTGCCGTTGGATTGAAACCTTACCCGTTCGGCATGGCCTCCCCGGACGCAACCGGAGCTCAACCCAGGAGCCAGATCGGCGTATTGTCAGAGTGGGTATTAGCCCAGGCAGCCAATACCTGGCTTCCGCGGGGTTTGACGGTCAAGTTTTGCTATGGCAGCGATCGCGGGCTCCTGATCAGCAAATCGTTTTCCCCGACCAGCCCAAGGCCATCCTGCGGCATAACCGGCGGGTCTACGGGCTAGATTTCAGCCAACGCAACAAGCTCC
>DVEE01000226.1 GCA_015295885.1 Leptolyngbyaceae cyanobacterium M65_K2018_010 | reverse complement strand
TCCCTACAATTCCAGCCAGGTTAGGGGCGATCGCCGCCGGCACCGATTCCGGCAACAGGGGCACTGTCGGTGGTGGGGTCGGGGTGGCGGGGGCCTGGGCCAACTGCGGCGGGGATGGCATCGCGGGGGCCGGTGGTATGCCGAAAAACCAAGCGGCAGAAATCACCCAGGGAGCAACCCCACCAGAACTCCACCGACCCCACCGGCGCAGAACCGATAGCTGGACTAACCCCGCGGCCTGGGGCCAACGCCAACCTGAGCCAGGGCTGAACAGAATCATGGAACAATGGACGAGCGAGGCATAGGGCAGATGGAATCGAAGGCACGATCAAGTTGTCGCCATGGGTGGCTACAACAGCCTCTGGTGGCCGCCTGGCCATCGGTGGCGAAGTAGATAAGCCTAGCCTAGCAGCACTTCGGAGTTTCTGATCCTATACCCCAGTCAGTATCTGCTCGGCGATGGCATCTTCAGCATGGGCCACAAAGGGATAATCGGCCTTACCGGTGGAATACACCGTAGGATGAAAACTACTAAAGGTCAGGGCCCCGCCGGAGAGGTTAAATACCGGGTCAAACCCCCGCTGCATCAGAATGCGAGCGGCCAGATACCCCCGGAAGCCCACCCGACAGTAGACATACAGTGGCCCATCGGCCGGGATTTCACCAGAGCGATCGCGCAGGCTATCCAGGGGCAGGTTGATGGCACCGGGGATATGCCATTCCTCGTACTCCCGAGCCGTGCGGACATCAATCAGATGACCCAGGTTAGTTTTTTCCGGATAGTCTTCGGCGTACCAGGGCCGGTAATCCCCCCGCAGCAGGTTAGCCGCCAAAAAACCCGCCATATTCACCGCATCCTTAGCAGAACCAAAGGGCGGCGCGTAGGACAGTTCCAGGTGCTCCAGATCATAGACGGTCATCCCAGCCCGCAGAGCCGTAGCCAACACATCAATGCGCTTATCGATGCCGTCAAAGCCGACCACCTGCGCCCCCAGCAGCTTGCCGCTATCGGGGCTGAACAGGACCTTCATGTGCATGGCCGCGGTGCCGGGGTAGTAGGTGGCGTGGCCCGAGGGGTGCAGATAGACCTTCCCGTAGGGAAGATTGGCCTGCCGCAGCATCCGTTCCGAGGCACCCGTGCCCCCCCCCACCATATCAAAGAGCTTGACCACCGCCGTTCCCTGGGTTGAGGTGTAGGCCGAGTCTCGACCGCAAATATTATCGGCGGCAATCCGCCCCTGGCGGTTAGCTGGACCGGCTAGGGCCGCCAGGGTAGGCTGGCCAGTGACGGTATGCGTGGTTTCTACCATGTCACCCACCGCATAGATATCAGGGTCAATGGTGCGCATATGGGGGTCGGTGACCAGGCCCCCCCTAGGCCCCACGGGCAAGCCCGCCTGTTGAGCCAGGGCGGTATTGGGGCGCACCCCCACCGCCATGACCACCAGGTCTGCCACCAGTTGCTCGCCGTTAGAAAGGTCAGCTCGAAGCTGGCCCTCCACCTCTTCAAAGGACTCAGCGGCCGTGCCCAGGTGCAGGGTGACCCCATGGTCCGCCATGTGATACTGCAAATCCCGCGCCATTTCAATGTCAAGGGTGGCCATAATTTGGTCCATCATTTCTACCAGATGCACCCTCAGGCCAAGATGCACCAGGTTCTCGGCCACTTCAACCCCAATGTAACCGCCACCAATCACAATTGCCCGCTGGGTTTGGGGCCCCAGCCGCGCCATAATCGCATCCATATCGGGGATATTGCGCAGCACGTAAATTTGAGGATGGTCAATACCTGGCAGGTTGGGGCGAATCGGGGAGGCTCCCAAGGAGAGGACCAGTTTGTCGTAGGTTTCGATGTAGGTTTCGCCGGTCTGCAGGTTGCGGGCATGCACCCGCTTGGCTGACCGATCGATTGTCGTCACCTCATGGCCCACCCGCACATCCAAGTTCAGGCTCTGCTTGAGCTTTTCGGGGGTCTGCACTAACAGGCTCTGTCGGTCTGGGATGACACCGCCAATGTGATAGGGCAGACCACAGTTGGCATAGGATACATAGTGGTCACGCTCTAGCACCACAATTTCGGCCTGTTCATTTAGGCGACGGGCTCTGGCAGCGGTAGAGGCACCTCCGGCCACACCTCCGACAACGACAATCTTCATGCAGGTTTCCTTCCTCTAGGGCGAGACCTGACAGGCACCAGGTCTAAAACTAGCTCGCTCTGTAGTGTAATGGGTGTCCTGCCCTCCCCCCGGAGTAGCAAGGTTTTCTCAATATTGTCCTGGATTGTCCTAGACTCGCGGATGCCCCCCTTGAGGACATCGCCCGTATCCCTGCCCAAGCCTGAGAAATCTGACCAGCCAGGGGCCAGAGTCAGCCGCAAGGTTATGGCTCCGTTCAGCGGATAGGGTTAAAAAGTTAGGAGTCAGCTCTCCGGGAAGCCGACTCCTAACCTCTATCTAGTTTGGGGAAGGTTATTTTCCCCTTAGGTGGTCAAATTCAAGCGGTGAATCGCGGCGATCCACTACTTGAGAAAACTCGCTGTAGTCTTGAGGGCCTGACCTCCCAATTCAAGGGCCTGATTGAGGGCGGTAATTTTATCCCCAAACCCTTCTAAGCCGGCAGTAAGGTTGCTTTCGCTGATTTTTGCCGCATTGTCAGACAGGGCCGCAATGGCGCTAGAAATTTGCTCCAGGGCAGTTTTATTCTGCTTAAACTGGGTACGAACATCGCCTTTCACCAGGCTCAGCAGATCCTCTACAGATTTTTGCAGGGCCTGATCAAAGTTGTCGGTATCGGTAGCCAGCCCTTTGATAGAAGCGGCCAGATCGGCCAGGGTAGTCTTAGAAGCATTGACATCCTTGAGAATTTTGGTGCGTTCGGAAACCTTTATGTCCGGATCGGCAGCTTTTTCTAGGTCATCCGCCAGGCTGTTGATCAGCTTTTGGGCTTGTTTGAGGGCCCCACCGTAGGTCTCCTGGGAAGATTTGGTGTAGCCTTCTAACACCGAGCTCAGGTAGTTCTTCCCGGCGGAGGTCAATAGATCTTCCAGGCTGGCCGATTTGGCCTCAGCCCGATGCACGCCTAGGGTCAGTACTAGCAGCGTCGCCAGGGCGATGCTGATGCAACGGTTAAACCAGGTCATTACAGATTTCATAACTCACTCCGGATGGGGTAAAGATCAACATCACAGACTTAAGCGTCTTCACAGCCTCAAATTTCCGCCACGGCCCGCTCGATCAAACGCCGAGCCAGGGTTTGAATGCCAGTGTGCTCGTAGTATTTGACGGACACATCCAAAAAGGCGCCCAGGTAATTGAGTTTGCTCTTTGAACCCTGAATAACCGTATCTAAGCTATCGACCAGGCCACTCTGG
>DVEE01000304.1 GCA_015295885.1 Leptolyngbyaceae cyanobacterium M65_K2018_010 | reverse complement strand
GCGGCTGAAAAACCTGGATAAAAGGAGATTCCCTTTCATCCTTCTGCCTAACGCCTGCGGCGACGCTTCGCGAGCTGCCTTCTGCTTTCTGCCTTCAGGTACTAGTCCAAATAGCCCATTAAAACAGCGGCCGGGGGATCAATCACATCGTTAGGGGCAATGGGGCGATCACCAGGCAACACATGCAAATCAGAAATGGGTAAATCACTGACGGCAATGGGACGATGTCCCGGTAGCAGGTCGGTGGTTGCCACCTCAAAGGTATTGGCCGCAATGGGCCGATCGCCAGCCCGATCCAGAGTACCCACAATCTCAAAGGTACTGAGGGCAATGGGGCGATGATTGGGTAGGGTATCAGTCTCGACCAAACGGGTATTGTCCGCCAGAACAATCACGGCGCCGTGGTCTTCAGCCTTAACCAGTCCTCCAGAGGCAGTAGTGCGCTTGCCCCGGGCGGCACGGCTACTACGCCGAGGGGTAGTTTCCTTTTCCGGGGTTTCGGGGGTGCCGTTGCTGGCTTCGTTAGGAGTAGTCATAGAGTATAAAGTCCTGGTTGCAACAGGCAGTCACCAGAAAGGCAATCTGCCAAGGAAAGGTCAAACGGGTGCCTTATCTAGGGGATTGCGTGAATTTGCAGGCCCCGATGGCAAGGTCTAAAAAGCGAAATGCTTAATAAATAATTATACGTTGGGCGTTACCCCCCTTTAGTTTACGAAAGTTTATGGGGGCTATAACCCCAGGCAACGGAGCAGGCCCGCTAACCAGGCAAAGAAAGAACAACCTAGGGGCTAAAGCGGGTTTTCCCCGTTGGCCCCACCCGAGCCAGGGGGATCCCACGGGCACAGATGGACTAGGCTGACGGTTCTCCGTACCCAATACCGGGTTAACTCCCCTCCAGTCTCCCAGAACCTGGCCTATAATTGGAATAAGAGTTCACTCAGGGGGCTGTAACGGTTTCGACGTTTTGACGAAAGTCACGCTGTGATGCAGGTCGAGAGGGAGTCTACTCTCGCTAATCCAGGCTCAAACCAAATGTAAGTGCGAACAACATCGTTCCTTTTGCTCGTAAAGCTGCACCTGTTGCCGCTTAATTAAAACTAATTTAACGAGCGTTCATAGTTTGACTCCGTTAAAAGCTATGGACAAACCCCAACGGATGCGTTGACTAGCTTTCTCTGGTGGGCCAGTTAACTAAGCTTTAGCCAGAGCATCCTGCCGTCCGGGATACGAGGCGGTTCCTGCCCTGAGGGTTAGAGGGGCTAAACCTGTGAATGAGTGGTGTGTTAATACTCAAAGCGGACACGGGTTCGACTCCCGTCAGCTCCATTCCTAAACTCATGTGTTCGTTTATTAAATATTTTTCCAAGTGGGAGACCCAGTGATGGGTCTCTTTTTTTCTATGCCTATACTGAAACTATAAGCTCCTGCTTGCCGAAGTCGAGCAGCATCAGGTCGTTTTTGGTGTTTATTGTTGCAGATTTAGTACCATGCGGTTTCCTTTCTGGCCCTATCTGAAACAACCGGTCTTTAGCCGCACCTATCGGGCGATTTATAACCCTTGGCGCTTTTGGTATACCTATCAAGTTCGATTTCTAGAGCGTTGCTGGCTCAGGGAATATCGCCCAGAGGAACATTACAAGTCCTAGCAGACAGGGGAGTAGGGTGGCCCAATCTCCTAGGCTTTGACCAGCGGGGCATTCACCCTAGCGGCTTAAATGGAGTGACCCAAGTTTTTTGAAAGGGATCATCAAAGGTGTGTTTTTTGCATTCCTTATGGCGCCCTCCCGACCCTTTGGGTACTGCAAGCTTTCAACTAAACCGAATACCAAGCTCATTAATAGCAAATTGAGGATCCCTAGCTCATTTCACCACTTCTTCTGATTTTTTTAATGTTCGGAAATAGTGTGCTCAGTGGGTGGGTGCAATTAATAAATAGAGGATGCGGTTGGGGGTGCCACCCTCTGCCTGGGGGCTTTGTGGTGAGCCGCTCAGCCGAACGGCGCAGCCCCCAAACTCCCTTCTTACCATTCATTAGACTCGCCTCCTTAGGAAAAGTGGTTCACCGGTTCCTGGCCTTTGATCCCACTCTCCTCCGCCCGGTGCCTCTCCCCTCGGGTGATCTCCAGGTAGACATGTTCTAGTTTGACCGGATGGCGAGCCAGGGAGTCGAGGGGAACGCCTTCAAACTGGTCGATTAACTCCTTGAGGTCTAGCGGTTCAGGTACCCAAAAGGACAAATCTCCCCCATAGTAGCGATGGCCGTATCCGAGTTGTTGGGCCCGGGCGATCGCCGCTGTTGGGTTGGGAGTCTCGACCGTCACCACTTCCTGGGCTGGAATGCGCGACCGCAGTTGGTCCAAACTGCCCTCCGCCACAATTTGTCCCTGCTTGAGAATGCCAATGCGCTGGCACAGGCGCTCAACCTCGTCAAACAGGTGGCTGGTTAATAGAATCGTGACTCCCATCGCCTTAAACTGTCGAATCAGTTGCCAGACTTCCTGGCGAGCCTCAATATCCAATCCCGTGGTCGGTTCATCAAGAATGACCAGTTTCGGTCGGTGCAGCATCGCAGCGGCCAGGCTCAACCGTCGTTGCATACCGCCGCTCAAACGTTCAGCGGGGGGATCTTTTTGAGCCAGCAGGTTAACCGCCTCCAAGCAGACCTGAATCCGGTGCTGACAATCCTGGCCAGAGAGGCCGTAGAGTCGCCCCAAAAAAGCTAAGTTGTCGCGACAGGTGAGGCTGTCGTAGAGCAAGTTACTTTGGGGAACTACCCCAATCCAGCGTCGGGTGGTGCGATTGGCCAGTTTGCCCCCAATGTAGACAGCCCCAGCATCGGCCTTGAGCAGACCGCAAATAATATTGATGGTGGTGGTTTTGCCAGCTCCATTAGGACCGAGCAGGCCATAAATTTCCCCTGGCTGTAGGGCCAGATTCAGATGCTGGAGGACTGGGGTAGGGCCATAACGTTTGCAGAGGTCATCTAGGGTCAGCATGCTTTAGACGGGTTCCTGAATTACCGGTAAATCTCTTGCCAGCAGGTGGTTAGACTTCCTCAGGGTTAGCTATGCTCAAGGCAGCAGGCAAGGAAAGCCCTTGTATCTTACCAGTGAGGACTCTATGACCGGCGATCGGGAGCTCGTCTTAGCGGCAAATCAGGCCTTTTATCGCTGCTTCGAGAAAAAAGACCTGGAGGCTATGGAGGCAGTCTGGTCAAAGGGCATGGGATGCCTCTGTATCCACCCCGGTCGAGGGGCCCTCAAAGGGTGGCAGGAAATTCGTCACTCCTGGGAGCAAATTTTTAAAAACACTAGCTACATAGAAATTGACACGGAGATTTTAGCCGTAGAGGTCAGTGGTGTCTTGGCCTT
>DVEE01000044.1 GCA_015295885.1 Leptolyngbyaceae cyanobacterium M65_K2018_010 | reverse complement strand
CAAAAGTCAGCTCAGCTTCCCGCTTCCCCCTAGGGCCTCTACTGGCTGGAGATTCGTCAGAATGCACCAGGCCTGTGGCCGAGCTAGCAATTGACTTATTTCAATCTCAGAGATTGTTGAGATTGAAATAAAATTTTTGAGCCACCACTCGACAAAACCAACATCTTTCTTAAGAAACCTAAGGGAAGCCAGAGATGTCGTCAAAATGGCTTTACAGCAAGGATTTCAAGGGTGCCACAAGACTTGAAGAGTCTCAAGAAGAGGGCCCAAAGATCAGACCATCGCCCTCAAATTGTGCCTTTGACTCCATTATTCCCTGGGGAAGGGTATGTCAGAATGTAAGCGGTTTTTTGCCAACTCACCCAAGCTCTTGGAGTAGGCAGTCAAGATGGAATCCGTAGATCTTCTATATCAATACGCCTGGCTAGTACCGGTGCTGCCGCTGATTGGTGCGGCAATCGTGGGCACCGGATTAATTTCCTACAGCCAGACCACCAGTAAGCTGCGGCAGCCCGCCGCCATTTTTATCGTCTCCCTCACCGGGGTGGCGATGGTCCTTTCGTTTTTAATCTTTTGGAGTCAGGTGCAGGGCCATCCCGCCTACACCCAAATGTTTGAGTGGGCCTCCGCTGGCGACTTTCATCTGGAGATGGGGTACACCATTGACCACCTGGCAGCCTTGATGCTGGTTGTCGTCACCACCGTCGCCTTTCTGGTGATGATTTACACCGATGGCTACATGGCCCACGACCCCGGCTATGTCCGATTCTTCGCCTACCTCAGCCTGTTTAGCTCCTCGATGCTGGGCCTGGTGATTAGCCCTAACCTGCTGCAGGTGTACGTCTTCTGGGAGCTGGTAGGGATGTGCTCCTACCTGTTGATTGGGTTCTGGTACAACCGCAAGCCCGCCGCCGATGCTTGCCAGAAGGCCTTTGTCACCAACCGGGTGGGCGACTTTGGCTTGCTGCTGGGGATGTTGGCTATTTTCTGGGCCACGGGCAGTTTTGATTTCGCCATTATGGGGGAACGACTGACTGACCTGGTCAACAATGGCAGCCTAGCGGGGGGAATGGCCGCGGTGTTTGCCGTACTTGTGTTCCTGGGCCCAGTGGCGAAGTCAGCCCAGTTTCCCCTGCATGTGTGGCTACCCGATGCCATGGAAGGCCCCACGCCCATTTCGGCTCTGATTCACGCCGCTACCATGGTGGCCGCTGGGGTGTTTCTGGTGGCCCGCATGTACCCAGTGTTTGAGCATATCCCCACGGTAATGACCGTGATTGCCTGGACCGGGGCGTTCACGGCCTTCATGGGGGCGACCATCGCTATTACCCAAAACGACATTAAGAAAGGACTAGCCTTTTCCACCATGTCCCAGCTCGGGTACATGGTCATGGCTATGGGGGTTGGGGCCTACAGTGCTGGCCTCTTTCACCTGATGACCCACGCCTACTTCAAAGCCATGCTGTTTTTGGGTTCCGGCTCGGTCATCCACGGCATGGAAGCAGTGGTCGGCCATGACCCAGTCTTGGCCCAGGATATGCGTCTGATGGGGGGGCTCCGGCGGGGATCACCGCCTTTTACATGTTTCGTATGTACTTCTCCACCTTTGAGGGCAGCTTTCGCGGCAACGATGAAGGCATTCGCCACGACCTGAAGCGAGCCGAGTTGCAACGCCTGGGGCTGTCTCTCGGGCCTGGGGCGATGAATCCCCAGGAACTGACCCTGGAAGCGCCCGAGGAGGATCACGATCACGGGCATCATGCCTCCGAACCCCACGAATCGCCCCTGTCCATGACCTTCCCCTTGGTCGCCTTGGCCATTCCTTCGGTTCTGATTGGTCTGGTGGGTACGCCCTTCGCTAACTACTTCGAGGCCTTTATCCATCCACCGGGGGAAGTTGAAACAGTTCTAGAAGGGGCTGAAGCCTTTGACTGGAGCGAATTTCTACTGATGGCCGGGAGTTCGGTGGCGATCGCCACGGCAGGGATTGTGCTGGCGGTGCTGATGTATCGCACCAAGGTGATCAACCCCGCCGCGATCGCCGAGAAAATCAAACCGCTCTACAACTTCTCCCTCAACAAGTGGTACATCGACGATATCTATGAAGTGGTCTTTGTCCAGGGCAGCCGCAAGCTCGCCAAACAAGTCCTGGAAGTGGATATCCGCATTGTGGATGGGCTGGTTAACCTGGCGGGCTTCGTCACCCTAATCACCGGAGAAGGGCTCAAGTACTTGGAAAATGGCCGTGCCCAGTTCTACGCCCTGATTGTGTTTGGGGCGGTGTTAGGGCTGGTGCTGCTATCCGGGGTGACCTAGCCATCGAGGACAAGGTCGTTCGGCGGTTCCAAGGGTTGAACGACCTCGAGTTCTGGATCACCGCAACTTTTCTGGCCGCAGGATAAAAACTTGTTGCTTTTTTGTCCGTAGACCGTTTTTTCCTTTAGATACATAGATTAGTTACTGCCAACTACCCCTTTAACCAACCGCGACGAGAAACACATCTATGGACCTCGCGACTTTCCCCTGGCTCACCACCATCATTCTGTTGCCCCTATTGGCTAGTGTGGCCATTCCCTTCTTACCCGATGACAATGGTAAGACCGTACGCTGGTATGCCCTGGTAGTGGGCTTGATTGATTTCGTACTGATTGTGGCGGCCTTTTACCTCAACTACGATTTCAGCCAGTCGGGGTTACAACTGGTCGAGAGCTATACCTGGGTGTCCCAGCTAGACCTCAAGTGGTCGTTGGGGGTTGATGGTCTGTCCATGCCCCTGGTGTTACTCACGGGCTTTATTACCACCCTGGCCGTACTAGCGGCTTGGCCCGTGACTCTCAAACCCAAGCTGTTTTACTTTTTAATGCTGGCCATGTATACCGGCCAGATAGGGGTGTTTGCCGTGCAGGATATGTTGCTCTTTTTCCTGTTTTGGGAATTAGAGCTGATTCCGGTGTACCTGCTGTTGTCGATCTGGGGAGGGAAAAAGCGACTCTATGCGGCCACCAAGTTTATTCTTTATACCGCCGGCGGATCGCTGTTTATTCTGGTGGCGGCGCTTGCCATGGCCTTCTACGGCGACACCATTACCTTTGACATGACCCTGCTGGCGGAAAAGGTCTACCCCCTGCGACTACAGCTTTTACTCTACGGCGCTTTTTTGGTGGCCTACGCGGTGAAGCTACCGATTATTCCCCTCCACACCTGGCTACCCGACGCCCACGGAGAGGCCACTGCGCCGGTTCACATGTTGCTGGCCGGGATTTTGCTCAAGATGGGGGGCTACGCCCTCATTCGCATGAACTTCGGCATGTTGCCCGATGCCCATGCCTACTTTGCGCCGATTTTGGTGATTTTGGGTTGCGTTAACATTATCTATGCCGCCCTGACCTCCTTTGCCCAGGACAACCTCAAGCGCAAGATTGCCTACTCTTCTATTTCCCACATGGGATTTGTGCTGATCGGCATTGCCTCCTTCACCAGTCTCGGCCTCAGTGGGGCTGTGCTCCAGATGATTTCCCACGGGCTAATTGGGGCTAGCCTATTCTTTCTGGTTGGGGCTACCTACGATCGCACCCATACCCTGATTTTGAAGGAAATGGGGGGCGTCGGCAAACGTATGCCCAAGATTTTTGCCATGTTCACGGCCTGTTCCCTGGCTTCCTTAGCCCTGCCCGGCATGAGTGGCTTTGTAGCGGAACTGATGGTGTTTGTGGGCTTTGCTACCAGCGACGCCTACAGCTTCACCTTCCGGCTTATTACCGTGATCTTCATGGCGATCGGAGTGATTCTCACGCCCATTTACCTGCTCTCCATGTTGCGGGAGATTTTCTACGGCCCCGAGAACAAGGAACTGGTTGAGCACGAGGTTCTGGTTGATGCTGAACCCCGAGAGGTCTTTATTATCGCCTGCTTGCTGGTGCCAATTATTGGCTTTGGGCTCTATCCTAAGCTGCTCACCCAAATCTATGACTCCACGACCCAAACCCTCAACACCCGCCTGAATCAGGTGTTTATCGCCCAGGATCAGCCTGGCAAACTGACCACGCCCCTAGCGGCCCTACCCGTACTCAAGGCCCCCTCCGTCAGTCAGTAGGTTGGCGGTGTTCCACCACCAGCGTGAGGCTAACCCAGGTGCCCTGGGCATTGTAGGATCGGATCAAGCGATGGCGCAGATCAGGGTTAATCAGCCAGCCCATCTCGAGAAAGAAGGGCTGACCCGGTTGAATCTGGGTTGGAAAGGTGGCGGTCGCCCCGCCGGGCAGAAAAAGGACGGTCACCGGTGGCCGCCCACCTTCAAACCGGAGGCTAGCTCCCACCTGCTGAGCTTGGGAGGCGAGGCTGGGGCTATCTCCCCAGGACAGGGTTTGATGGATGTCCCCCTGGCTGAGTCGCTGAACTTCGAGCCGGGTCCCTAGGGATTGCTCAGGCTGAAAGTCTGGATAAACCGTAACGGCTTCTCCTAGCCAGGTACCCAGCAGGCTGTCCAGGGTCAACCTAGGGCGGGGCGGGGCAGAGATTCCCGCCAGAGCCTCGCGAATCAGGGTCAGGCTGCCGAGGGTAGGTTGGCGGGGAAAGATCTGGACCAGGCGAAGCCGCTCTGGACCCTCGATCAAGCCTAGCTCAGCGCCAAACTCACTGACCGGACTCCATTGAATGGATCCCTGGGAAAAGGCCCCATTTTCACAAAACAGCACCCCCCGGCCCAAGGAAGAATATTCCAGCACGGTTTCGCTACTGGCCTGGCCGGGGGCTTGTTTCCGAATTTCCTGCCGGATAGTGCGCCCCTGCTGCAGGGGAATGAGGGCCACCTCAGTGGGGGTCTCTTGGATGACTGCACCGGTTGGGGAAATTTGGGTAAATGAACCTACCCAGGTTCCCTGGTTTTTTAATAAACGTTCCCACTGAGAGGCCAAACCATTGCTCCCCAGCCGACCGGCGGCCTACTCAAAGAAATTGCGATCGTCGTCGAGGCAGGCATCCCAACTGGCGGACAGGGCATCGGCTACCATCGCCTCAAAGGCTGCCGTATTGACAGAACGACTTAAATGGTCTTTTATGGGGTCGGATAAAGGCACCAACCGTAAACGGCGATTATCTTGTACGAGGTCAAAATGGCTTTGCTCACCATCGCCTTTTCCCATTTCAAGATAGTCAAAGCTGTGAACGTTGATGTATAACGTATGATTGGCAACGAGGGTGGCCTGTTGGGGGTCGGCAAAGACTTCCATCACCATGCCTTGGCCGGTTGAAAGGGCAACGTTATCTTCTAGATGGCTGTAGCTAACCTGGCCAAGGTCTTGTAGTAGCCTGAGCATATCGGCTTTGTTAACCACAACCCCGGTATCTACCAGGCAAGGTGCGAGGGTGCTTAGGTTTCCTACGCGCTCGTGATTCATAAACCTTTAACCGCGCTACGGCAATTCGAGGAGCAGGGTGATGAACCTGACTCCCGAACTTCTACATCCACAATACTCGATCTTTCTGGGAATGATCTGCCCCTGATCCGGTTTCTTCTGGCCAGGCTTACCTGGCGGCCCGTCGCCAGCCTTTAGATGCTGGCTTCCCTAGAACGGCTTCAGAATCCAAAGGGAACGGAAATCGCGCCCAGATCAAGGAGGGATGCTTCTGTCATCGGACCCTAACAGAACCAACTTGCTAGCGCCAGACACTCAGGGTAGGGGCGGGCTTTGGGCTCGCCTAGGGGGGGCAGTTCTGTTTTATACCCGCTTGCCCTGGCCAGGCCAGTGGCAGCCTAGCTTTAGGGGCATCGCCGCCCTGGCCCCGTTGATTGGGGTGATGTTGGGCGGAGGGTTGGCGCTAGTGGATGGGGGGCTAGGGTGGTTAGGGGTCTCTAGGAACTTGACCAGTGGTCTGGTCGTGGGCCTGTGGCTTTGGTTGACCGGCGGCCTGCACCTGGATGGTGCCATGGATACCGCCGATGGTTTGGCCGCCATGGATCCCCAGCGACGCCTAGAGGTGATGGCGGATAGCCGCACCGGGGCCTTTGGCACCATGGCTGCGATCGCTATTTTAGGCCTCAAAACCCTGGCCCTGGCGGACCTCGCCCTAGGTCGGGGATGGTGGTTGGTTCTGGCAGCTCTGTGGGGGCGTTGGGGGCAAGTAGTCGCGGTCGCCCGCTACCCTTACCTCAGGCCGGCAGGAAAAGGTGCCCTGCACCAGGCCCACCTGCGCCTGCCCCAGGATATTCTGCTGGGCCTGGGCCTGGGAGTGTTCGTTACGGGATTGTGGGCGGGGTTACACCCAGAGCAAACTTGGTGGGCCCTGGGTAGTCTGGTGGGCGGTATACTGGCGGCCCTGGGCACCGGAGCTTGGTTAAACCAACGTCTAGGCGGCCATACCGGTGACACCTACGGAGCCACCTTAGAATGGACGGAAACCCTGGTGCTCTGCCTGGGGTCGCTCCTCTCCCAGTTGAGTGGCCGTGTCTAATGGATGGTAAGCAGGATGAAGGGTAAGCAGGGAAATTGTAAGCAGGAATTTTGAGGGCTGCGCCGTTCGGCTGAGCGGCTCACGACGAAGCCCCCAGGCCGGGGGGCACCCCTCCACCCCCGCTGACATCTTCTATTGAATTGCACCCACCTACGTGCAGTTCTAAGCGGCTGACCTAACCCAAGGGCTCCGGCGGCCCGGGGGCAGATTTCCGCCGACCTGGGCCGGGGCAGAGCTGCTCCAGCCATAGCAGGAGGCCATTCATCGCCAAGGCCAGGGCCGCGACCGCGATGGCACCGGCCACAATTTTGTCGTAACGGTTGGTTTGAAGGCCATCGAAGAGCAGCTTTCCCAGCCCCCCGGCATTGAATTTAGCCCCGATGGTGGCGATCGCGATGGCGACAATCGTTGCCAACCTGACCCCGGCCAGAAAAACCGGTAACACCAGGGGCACCTGTACCCACCACCAACGCTGCCACAGATTCATCCCCATGGCCCGAGCCGCTGCCATTACGTCAGGGTCAAGGCCGGCTAGGCCGACGCTCAGGTGGCGGACTAAAATCACTTGGGCGTAGAGCACCATAGCCACAATCACCGAGGTGGCATTGAGGCCAAAGATGGGTACCAGGAAAATCATCAGGGCCAAACTGGGGATAGTGTAAAGCACCCCTAAACTCCCCAGGATGGGGATATTCAGCCAGGGTAATCGAGCCACGAGCAGGGCTAAGGGCACGGCCAGGAAAATCGCGATCGCCAGGGCTAACCCCGTCATCCCTAGGTGTTGTCCCAGCAGGGCAAGCAGATCGCCAGGATGACTGAGTAGATAGCTCATGGGGGGGTGCCCCCCTTGCCCACCGCCAATTTGCGAATCCGTTCCAGGGTGAGTAGCCCCACCGGCTGTCCGGCCTGGGAGATCGTCAGGGCCGGGGCCCCCGTCCGCAGGATCAGGGAGAGGGCCTCTCGCAGGTTGTCCTGGGGAGACAGGGTGGGACGCGCACCGTTGTGGTCCTCGGGGGGGATTGCGGTCATTGCCGCTGATACGGGTAGCACCCCTAGCTGGCGGACCATATCATCGGCGCCCAGAAGGGTGTACACAAATTCATCGGCTGGCTGGGTCAGTAGGGTCAGGGGTGAGTCGAACTGCACCACCTCTCCCTGTCGCATCACCAGAATGCGATCGGCTAGGCGCAGGGCCTCTTCCACATCGTGGGAGACAAACAGAATGGTTTTTTTGAGTTGCCGTTGCAAGCGCAGAATCTCATCCTGCAGAGCGGTGCGAGTAATCCCATCGATCGCCCCAAAGGGTTCGTCCATCAACAGCATGGTCGGGTTACCCGCCAGGGCCCGGGCAATCCCCACCCGCTGCTGTTGTCCACCGGAGAGCTGAGCCGGGTAGCGGTGGCGAAATTCCCCTGGAGATAGCCTCACCAGGTCCAGCATTTCGTCAATGCGAGCCTGGATTTGAGGTTTGGGCCAACCCAGTAGCCTGGGCACAACGGCAATATTGGCCGCCACCGTCATGTGGGGAAACAGGCCGGCCTGTTGAATCACGTAGCCAATTTGCTGCCTCAGTCGAGTGACCTTGAGCTTTTGAATATTCACTCCATCCAAAAAGATCTGGCCACTGGTCGGTTCGTAGAGGCGATTGACCATCTTGAGCAGGGTGGTTTTGCCACAGCCCGAGGGGCCCAAAATCACTACCACCTCACCGGAGTGAATCTGACCAGTGACGTGGTGGACCGCTGGTCGCGATTCACTGGGAAAACGTAGGGAAACTTCCTCAAATTGCAGATCACCCATGGCTTAATCCCCAGCGGTTTATTCCTCAATCAACCCTTTGTTGACCAAAAACTCCCGGGCCACATCCGCTGGTTCTCGCTTGTTGCCGCTGACTTCGTAATTGAGCTGACGCATTACCTCGTCATTGATGAGGGGGGACAACTGATTCAAGGTTTCGGCGATGGCCGGGTTTTTGTCCAGGGCCGCCTGACTGACCACCGGTGCAATCTGGTAGGGCGGAAACAGGGCCTTATCGTCGACTAATACCACCAGATTAAAAGCATTGATTTCACCATCGGTGCCAAAGGCTACCACTACATCGGCTTCGCCATCCAGCAAGCCTTTATAGCGCAACCCAGCATCCACCGCCTTGTACCCCTTCAGGGAGAAACTGCCATAGGTTTCCCGCAAGCCGGGCAGGCCATCTTCGCGAATCTCAAATTCTGGTGGCCCAATCAACACCAGGTTATTGGCCTGGGCGACAAACTCAGAGATGGTGCGAATGTCCAGTTCATCGGCGCGCTGTTCGGTCATCGCCAAGGCCTGGGTATTGTTCATGGGCGATGGATCGAGCCAGACCAGATCAAAGCGATTTTGGTATTCCTGCTGAACAATTTCGTAAACCGCCTGGGGGTCGCTGTTGGCGGGCAGTTTCAGGACGGTGAGCAAAGCCGTGCCGGTATATTCGGGATAAAGGTCTATTTCACCGCTCTCGATCGCCGACTGCACCACAGGGGTTCCACCCAGATTGAACTTGCGATTCACCGTAAAGCCGTTTTCCTCCAGCATGAGGGCATACAACTCGCCGATAATCCGTTGCTCGGTGAAGTCCTTAGAGCCTACATTGAGCGCATCGCCGCCACGGTCACCACAGGCCATCACCATGAGGGCCGCTACCGCCCCCAAGCCAATCTGATTAAAGGACCGTCGAGAACATTTCATCCTAAGCGTTTCTTCCGTTGAGACCTTTCTATCAGCCCATGATAATTTTCCGGCACAATGGGGAACGTGGTTTGCTCATGTCTCGCCCCATCACCCTATGCTCAGTCTGCCTGGTTTACCATGGCCCACGCGTGCCCTAATCCTCAGTTTAGCGACCCTCGCTGCGGCCGCTTTACCCGCAGCGGCGGCTGAGGAGGTAGTCCTAGATTTTGGGCCCTTCAGCCGTACCCTACCGGTGCCCTCTCTGCAAAAATTTGCAGCTACCGGAGAACTGGATGAACCCCTCTCCACCTTTTTGCGTCGACTCAGTCCAGAACAGCGGGAAACCTTTAGGGTCGCCTTAACCGCCAACCGAGCCGTGGACCTCATTCCGGTTTCCCAGTGGTTCTATGACTCCATGGGGGAGCAGACGCTCTTGTTTGTGGGGCAGTTTACCCAAACCTCAGCTCGACTCAATGGTCAACGGGCCCTACGAGCCGCCATCATTCAAGCGGTGGCAGAGGATCAAGACATTTCCCTGCTCGAGGTTATAGAGCGGTTCCCCACTGAGGCCATGCGGCTGGACCTAGTTCAAGTTTTGCAACGGGCTAACCAGGTCATTCAGGAGGTAGAGGTAACCCAGAAGGTAGTGGCGGTGATCAAACAGCAATCCCTGGCCGATGCCGCCCAACCACCCCCTCTCGACCTGGCGGCCCTGCCCGATTTAACCCAGCCCGGCCCCTACGGCAGTCGTCAGATTTCCTTGGTTTTGCAGGACAGAGCCCGAAATCGCATCTATCCGGCCGAACTGGTCGTACCCCAGAATCTAGCGGCCGTGCCTGGCCCCATCCCGGTCGTGGTGCTATCCCACGGTCTGGGCGATAGCCCCGCCAGCTTTCTGGATATAGCCGCCCACGTAGCCTCCCACGGCTTTGTCGTGGCCTTGCCAGAGCACATTGGCAGTAACTTTACCCTCCAGCAGGCTATGCTTACGGGGCTTTCCAGGGAAAGCTTTAAGGCGGAAGAATTTCTCGATCGTCCCTTAGACGTTAGCTTCTTGCTGGATGAGTTAGCCCGCATGAACACTAGCACCTTTGACGGTCGATTAAACCTCGATGCTGTCACGGTGGTGGGGCACTCCCTGGGAGGATACACGGCCCTGGCGGTGGGGGGGGGCACTATCGATTTTGAGCGCCTGGCCCAACGGTGTAACCCTACGGCTAACATTGTGGCGGATGCGGCCCTGGTCCTGGAGTGTCGTGCTCTGGACCTGCTAGATAATCCCCCAGCCGTTCAACGACTAGGGCAGGAGGGCGTAGAGGATCCCCGGGTCAAGCTAGTGATGGCTTTTACCCCGGTTTCTAACCTGTTTGGACCTAGCGGGATTCGCCGGTTGCAACTGCCTGTGATGATTTTCGGCGGCGAGTTTGACATTTTAGCTCCCGTCGTGCCCCAACAGGTGGCTGCCTTTAGCTGGCTTACCGGCCCAGAGCGTTACCTCTATCTGGCCGAGAATACCTCCCACAGTCCCAACTTTACCCGACTGATCAACAATCTACTGAGTATGGATGAGTATTTTGAGCAGAGCATCGAAGAGGCCCTGGTCATGACTCGTGGGGTTAACAAGTCCCTAATAGTGGCTTTTAGCCAGGTTTACGGGGCAGGCCGACTAGAGTATTCTCCCTTTTTAACGGCCGCCTATGTGGAAGCCATCAGCACCAATGACCGCCCCCTGCACCTGGTGAGAACCCTGCCGCCTCAACTGGAACCTTTGCTGGAGTCCCCTAGCTTTTAGCCCACTCCCCATGGATGACCTCCCTATATGGATAGTGGGCCTCTCTCAAGGCGGGCTACAGGAAAAACCGAATCACCATGAAGAGGCTAATGGTGATCAACTGCAAGCCCATCATCGGCAGACCGTAGGCCAAAAAGGTCTTGAAGGAAATCGGCTTGCCATGTTGTTCGGCAATCCCTGCAGCCACAATGTTTGACGAAGCGCCGACTAGGGTGCCGTTGCCCCCCAGGGTGGCCCCAAACATCATGGCTGCAAAGAGGGGAAAGGTTTCTGGAGGCACCTGGCCGGCAAAATTGGGGGAGAGTAAGTCTGGGCCAGCCAAATTCACATTGACTAAATACTCCTTCAGTAGAGGCACCATAGCCACCACCAGGGGAATGTTGGGAATGAGGCTGGACAGAAGGCCCACGACAAACAGCAGCAGAATGGAGCCCAAGGCAATATTCTGGCCAATCAGGGCTGCTAAGAGCACTGAGGCATCGCTAATCACCCCAGTTTCCTGTAATCCGCCAATCAGCACAAACACGCTCATGAAGAAGATCAGAGTGCTCCAATCGACGTCACGCAGAATGTTATGGACGGTATCAATGCCGCTGTGATGGGTGAGTAACAGACAGAGAACTGCTCCGAGCAGGGCGATCGCCGCTGGTGAAATCGGCACGGGTAGCTGTTCTCCCACCATGAACATGACTAAGACTAGGGCAACCACAATGCCTCCGAGGAGCAACATGCGAGGGTGGTTGACCACTGGATGGGGGAGTTGATTGAGGTTATCCAGCTTTTTGTTCCAGGTTTTGGGAAACAACCTCGGCAGCATCACAACGATGGTGGCGATCGCCACTACGCCGCCTAGGCTGAGCTTAAGCAGATAGTCTAAAAAGCTGATGTTGATGGAACTGCCCACAATAAAGGTGGCGGGGTCACCAACTAGAGTGAGTAGACCAGCGCTGTTGGCTGTAAAAACCATCAAAATCAACAGGGGGACAAAGTTGACATTAATCTCCTGGGCCAGGGTCGGGATCAATGGGGCCAGGAGCATAACCGTGGTGGCATTCGGCAGCATGGCACAGATTGGCGTGGTAATCGCTACGATGCCCAGCAGCAACCGCCACCCTTCGCCCTTGGCCATAATCACCATCTGGGTGGCCAGGTACTCAAAGATTTTGGTCGGTTCAAAGGCTCGCACCATGACCATGACCCCAAAGAAGAGGGCCAGCGTAGCATGGCTTTTACCGATATATCCAATCGCTTCCTCTAGGGTCAGCACATGCAGAAAAATAAGCAGCATGGCTCCCAAAAAAGCAGCAATGGTCAAGTGGAGGCGTTCGGTGGCGATCAGGGTAATTACCCCGAAAAAAATCACCGTAGCCGTGATTTCAGACCAGGTTTCCATGCGGCTTCTCCTTCAGTTGCTAAGGGTTAAAGCAATGCAAAAAAAGCCATGACTATGGCTTTTTTCAGACCACTCCTCACTGTTCCAGGAGAACTATGGATAGCACTCAAAAAGCTTTCCAATCAGTTCTCTCCCAACGCCTACGGAGTTAGCTGACGGGCTAGGGGTGAGAGATCCCCCTCTCTAGCGATAGCGACTCGCCCTGAGATAAGCCCCAAAGGTTGGTTCCTCCGCTCCAGCCAGGAC
>DVEE01000092.1 GCA_015295885.1 Leptolyngbyaceae cyanobacterium M65_K2018_010 | reverse complement strand
GCGGTGGAAGTTGACCAGCGCGTCAGATTAAACGGTGACTGGCCCTGGCCTGTGGGACTATGGGAGTAACGGTAAAGCCCCTCTCTAATCGTGCTAGTATCCCTGTCTCTGGGTACTGCCATCGGTTCTTCGGATGATTTAACCGGGGTGATGGCTCTCTGGGTTGCCGTTTCGCCCTTGTTCACTATGTCCTCTATGTCTCTGCGCACTGACCGCCGCCGTACCAAAATTGTTGCTACGATTGGCCCTGCTACCCAAGACGCCGCGGTTTTGCGATCGCTGATCGAAGCGGGGGCCACCACCCTGCGGCTCAACTTTTCCCACGGTAGCCACGATGACCACCAACGCAGCATTCGACTGATTCGGCAAATCTCCTTTGAGCTCAACCAGCCGGTCGGCATTCTACAGGATTTGCAAGGGCCCAAAATTAGACTGGGCAAGTTTGAACAGGGGGCGATTCAACTGGCCAAGGGCGACCCCTTTGTCCTCACCAGCGAAATTATCGTCGGCAATCAGGCCCGGGCCTGTGTCACCTACGATAAGCTGGCCCAGGAAGTCCCCGCTGGCTCCACGATTTTGCTGGACGATGGCAAGGTGGAAATGCAGGTGGAAGCGGTAGATTTGCAGACCCAGGAGTTGCACTGCCGCGTGGTGGTCGGTGGGGTGCTGTCCAACAATAAGGGAGTCAATTTTCCTGGGGTTTATCTGTCGATTAAGGCGCTGACCGAAAAGGATCGGCAAGACCTACTGTTTGGCCTCAATCAGGGGGTTGACTGGGTGGCCTTAAGTTTTGTGCGCAATCCCCAGGACGTTTTGGAAATTAAGGAAATAATTGCCCAGGCTGGTAAGCAGGTACCGGTGATTGTGAAAATTGAAAAGCACGAGGCAATCGAGCAAATGGAAGCCATCCTCTCCCTAGCCGATGGGGTGATGGTGGCCCGGGGCGATCTGGGGGTCGAGCTGCCGGCGGAAGAAGTACCCATTCTGCAAAAACGCCTCATTCTCACGGCCAATGCCCTGGGAATTCCGGTCATTACGGCCACCCAAATGCTCGACAGTATGGTCGCTAATCCGCGCCCCACTCGAGCTGAGGTATCTGACGTGGCTAACGCCATTTTGGATGGCACCGATGCGGTGATGCTCTCCAATGAAACGGCGGTGGGCAAATATCCGGTGGAGGCGGTGGCCACCATGGCCCGGGTGGCGGTCCGCACCGAGCAGGAGGGGCTGGGAAATCGTGACTTGGCTAATATCGGTGCCTGGTCGATTCCTAACGCCATTAGCCAGGCGGTCAGTCGCATTGCGGCTCAACTGAATGCAGCGGCTATCATGACTCTGACCAAAACTGGGGCAACGGCTCGCAATGTCTCCAAGTACCGGCCCCAAACTCCGATTTTGGCCGTCACTCCCCATGTCCATGTGGCTCGCCAGCTACAACTGGTCTGGGGGGTGCGGCCTTTGCTGGTGTTAGACCTACCTTCCACCAATCAGACCTTTCAAGCGGCGATGGGGGTGGCCCAGGAAAAGGGCATGCTCCTGGATGGAGACCTGGTAGTTTTGACGGCGGGTACCCTACAGGGGGTGTCTGGTTCTACGGATTTAATCAAAGTGGATGTGGTGACGGCGGTGCTAGGGCGAGGGGTAGGCATTGGCGAAGGGGCGGTGAGCGGTCGGGCCCGGGTTGCCCACAGTAGCCTGGACCTAAACGACTTTAACGATGGTGAAATTTTAGTGGTGCCCCGGACCAGTGCGGACTTTGTCGATCTGATTCGGCGGGCCGGTGGCATCATCACCGAGGACGATAGCTTGACTGGGCATGCGGCCGTCATCGGCCTACGGCTGGGCGTACCGGTCATTGTCGGGGTCAAGAACGCCACCGAGGTGATTCGCGATGGGGCCATACTCAGTCTCGATACCCGCCGGGGGTTAGTGTACTCTGGGGCCCTCGGGCCGATCCGAACGGAACCGGCCATGAGTCTCTAGGGTGTAGCCACCGGGCCCTGTTGAGGGGGAAAGCCCCTGAAGGTAAGATCAAGCGCCGCCTAATGCCAGGAAGCCCGAATGGCTTAAAACCCGGGCTAGAGGTGACTCAATGGGGCGAAAAGGCAGCCCCTGTGCGAAAAGGCAACCCCTAGATCCGAACCGGCGAGGGGATCCAGGTGGTTGCCTTTAGGGTTTTAGTGCCAAAATTTAAGCCTGGCAAGGGCCAGAACTTAACCTACTTATAAAGTTCGGTAGAAAGACGAAATGCCAAAATACCCGGTACGAGTGCAAGGGCTAGGGCAAAGAAGATCTGAGTGTCGGAAAGAGCCATAGAACTATTCCTCTCGTAGTTAAAACGTTAATGCCGTGATGGACAGTCTAGACCTGATTGTTAACCAAGCTGGCTCTAGGTGGAGCACCCACCAGCGCAACTGTTACAGAGCTTAATGTAGGAGGCCCACCTGGGGTTGAGTAAACCCTGAAGGATAGGACGACAGCCACACCGTGAACACGACCCAACCGGTACGTAGTGAATTTGAACGACAGATCCTGCGAGTGCAGCGCGACCTATTGCGGATGGGCGCCTTGGTAGAAAATTCCTGTGTGCTGGCTCGGGATGCCCTCTGCGATCGCGACCTCGACGCCGCCCAAAAGCTCAAGAGTCAGGACAAACAGGTAGACCAGTTTTACCGCCAGATCGAGCTGGACTGCATGCAACTGTTTAGTCTGCATAGCTCTGCCGATGCGGATTTGCGGCGGGTGGGGGCCTTCATTCAAATGGTGCGCGATCTAGAACGCATTGGTGACTATGCGAAGGATCTAGGAGACGTGGCCATTAAGCTGTTTCCCTATCCGGTGCATCCCCTCATGGGGCGCATCCAGACCATGCTAGACCGCTGTCGTTCCATGGTGGCCATGAGTCTATTGGCCCTCTCCAATCTAGACGCCCAGTCCGGGCTAGAGATTAAGCAGAAAGACGATGCCATCGACTCCGACTACGAGGAAATCTACGACCTGCTGGCCCATCAAACTAACCTGGTCGGATCGGTGGAACCCACGGTCTTACTGGTGTTGGCCATTCGATACATGGAGCGGATCGCCGACCATGCCACCAATATCGGCAAGCGGGTGGCCTATATCGTCACCGGTGAACGCACCTAATCCGGTTCCCCAGCCCGGATCGGTTTTTTGTCCAACCATCACATCCTATTGACAAACCCCTTTGACAGAGTCCCCTTTCTTGAGAGACTGTAATAGATAGAGAACAGGTCTGCTTCCCGTTGAGAAGAAAGCCTGGCTCGTGCGATTGCCCTTGTACTCTGGTTTAAAGGTAGAGAATCAGAGCCCAGATGCCCAGGCTGGCAGGTCTGGAGGGTTGCAAAAGGGTAGGCATCGATTAAACTTGCATCGGTTTAACTCGATCCTGGGTTGACGCCTTTGACCGGCAATACCTGACATTGCCCAGGCCAGGGTCAACTTCTCTAACTACAGCAGGCCAAAGCCAGGGGTTTGCCGTTCAAAACGCTGGCCAGATCCAGCTAAACCAGCCACAGCACCAACAGAACTTAGGAATGAGTCGCTACATGGAATTTTCGATCGCGGCCTTGTTAGCCAGTTTTGGTAAAGACAAAACGCTCACCTTAAAAAATCTAGAGAAAAAACTCCACTGCTCCACCGAAACCAGTCAGCGAGACTTGCAGATTGCCGTGGATGCCCTCGAACGCATTGGGGTGTTGGTGAAAGAGCGGGGCAAGTATCGCCGCCACTGGGAGACCGATGTGGTGGAGGGCAAACTGCGCTGTTCTAGTAAGGGCTTCTGCTTTGCCATTCAAGACCAGGAGGGGGCCGATGATATCTACGTGCGTGAAAGCCATCTAAATACCGCCTGGAACGGCGATCGGGTGCTGGTTAAGGTGACGAAGGAGGGCAGTGGACGCCGCAGCCCCGAGGGAGAAGTGCAGCTCATTTTGGAACGGGCCAATGCCTCGGTGCTGGCCCGAGTCAAGCAGGAGGATGGGCAGTACCGGGCCGTGCCCCTCGACGACCGGCTGTTATTTGAACTCTCGTTGCCCCCTAACGGGGCTGACCTAGAAGCGGCCGTAGACCAGCTCGCCCATGTGGAAATTGTCCGCTATCCCCTGGGCCAAACTCCACCCCAGGGTCGGGTAGCGCAAATTTTAGGCAGCGATGCCGAAGCGGCGGCGGATATTGACATCGTCTATTGCAAACACGATCTGCCTAGAAGCTTTCCTGAGGCAGTGTTGGCGGCGGCGGCGGCCCTGCCCAGTCGGTTGCGCAAAGCCGACTTGAATGGCCGGGTAGACCTGCGTAAGGTGCTCACCCTCAGCATCCATGGCCCTAACCTGCCGATGATTGATGATGCCCTCAGCCTAGAGAAACTGGACAACGGCAACTGGCGACTGGGCATTCACATTGCCGATCTGGCCCACTACGTTGAGCCCCATTCCCCGATCGACCAGGAAGCGGCCAAGCGGGGCACCGCGGTTTACCTGGGGGATGAGGTCATTCCCATGCTGCCGCCGCCCCTATTGGGCAGTCTCAGTGCCCTAGAGGCGGGCAAAGATCGATTGGCCATGTCCGTGCTGGTCACCCTAGATGAGGCGGGTACGGTGCAGGAGTATGAAATTCAACCCACGGTAGTCAATGTGGACTACCAGCTCACCTACCCGGAAGCCCAGGCGGTGCTGGAGCGCGATCATCCTGAGGCCCTCAAAGCCCTGGGTATTAAGCCCAAGACCCTGAAAGCCCTGGCACCGGCCTACGACTTGGTGGATGACCTGCTGGCTCTCACCCAGGCGATTAAGCGGCAGCGCCTCCACCGCGGCTCCTTTGAGTTAAATTTGCCGGAGTACGATTTTCCGGCCGATGCGGAAGAACCCCTGGCCCATTACCGCTCGCCCAAATTTCAGTACGATGACGAGGGGCTGCTGGGGGTTATGGTAATGTCCACCGGCATTCCGGCCCGCACCCTGGTCACGGAATGTATGCTGTTGGCCAATCAACTGGTGGCGGAGCACTTGAAAGCCCTGGGGGTGCCAGCTATTTACCGGTTGCACCGCGCCCCCGAGGCGGCGGATGTGCAGGAGCTGGTCAAGCTGGCGGAAAATATGGAGATTCAGCTCACCCTGGCCAATCAGGAGGCCCCCCAGCCTAAGGACTATCAGGGATTTGTGGAACAGTTTAGCAACTCCAACGCCGAGAAGATTCTCACCTACCTGCTGCTAGAAACGATTCAACCGGCCTTCTACAGCACCCACCCCGATCTGCACTTTGGGCTGGGGTTGGCAGATGGCTATACCCATTTCACCTCCCCCTCCCGTCGCTACGCGGATCTGATGGTTCAGCGCATTCTCCATGGAGTGTTTGAGTCTGGCCGCGATCGCCGCTCAACCCGATCCAAGGACCGGGTCAACCTGCACCATAGCTCCTGCCACGGTCAGATCAGCTGGAATGTCTTGCCGCCGGAGCTCCAGCATGAGCTAGAGGATGACCTGCCCCGCCTGGTCATTCACCTGAGCGAACGGGAGCGCCTGGCCCAGGAGGCGGAGTCAGACCTGGAAGGGTTGAAAAAAGCGGAATTTATGCGATCGCACACCGGCGAAATCTTCCACGGTCTGATCACCGGCGTCCAATCCTACGGGTTCTTCGTGGAAATTGAAGAACTCCTGGTCGAGGGACTGGTCCACGTCAGTTCCCTCAAGGACGATTGGTACGAGTATCGAGCTCGGCAGCAAAAACTGGTGGGCCGCAAAAACCGCCAGCAGTATCGCCTGGGCGACAAAGTGGATGTGCAGGTCAAAAGCGTGGATTACTACCGCCAGCAGATTGACCTGGTCGCCGTGGGCGGTGGCAGCCAGGTTTCCGACGAGGAGGCCGCCAGTGGCTTTAGTGAAGAGGAACCCGACGATCCCCTGGTGGGCCATCTAGCCTCCGATGAGAGTGAGTAAGGGCCGCGGCCAGGGGCCGTTAGGGCACGCCCTAGGTTAAGCCACTGACCCCGCTTCCCTGCTGCCCGCTGTTTTCTCTGCCCGTGGAGTCCCCCCATGTCTCACCCAAGCCGTCCTCTGATTGTGGGGGTTACCGGAGCTTCGGGGCTGATCTACGCCGTGCGCACCCTGAAGCACCTGCTGAATGCCGGCGAGGTGGTAGACCTGGTCGCCTCCAAGGCTTGCCAGATGGTTTGGCAGGCAGAAATGGGACTAGCCATGCCCCTCGCCCCCGAGCGTCAGGAGCGGTTCTGGCGACAGCAGGCGGGAGTCACCACCGCTGGCCAGCTACGCTGCCATGCCTGGGCCGATGTGGGCGCCTCCATTGCCAGCGGTTCCTTTCGGGTGCTGGGTATGCTGGTGATTCCCTGCAGTATGAGCACCGTGGCCCGGCTGGCCGCCGGTATGAGCTCCGATCTGCTGGAGCGGGCCGCCGATGTGCAACTGAAGGAGGGGCGCAAGCTGGTGCTGGTGCCCCGGGAAACCCCCTTGAGCCTGATTCACCTGCGTAACCTGACCACCCTGGCCGAAGCTGGAGCCCGCATTGTGCCGGCCATTCCGGCCTGGTATCACCAGCCCCAAACCATTGAGGATTTGGTGGATTTTGTCGTGGCTCGGGCGCTGGATCAACTGGATATAGACTGTGTTCCCTTGCAGCGGTGGCAGGGCCACCGGCCCCATGACTCAGGTCCCTCGGAGTCGCGATAGGATGGGCAAGGTGCCCCAATCACTGCGAGGACTTGACCCATGGCTGCAACCCGCCTTGCCCTAGTGCTACTGGTGCTAGGCACCCTAGTGCTGCTGCTGGTGCAGAATCCTGCCCCGACCCTGCCCCTGGTGTTCTTGGGCAGCCGCACCCTCGCCTTGCCCCTGGGGGTTTGGCTGGTCGCCGCCCTGGGGGCCGGGGCCCTCACCACCCTGGTTCTGACCGCCTTACTCAAAACCAAAGGGGGGAGCAGTGCCAGCAGCCGTCGCTACCAGTACGAGCCCCAACCCTTCTATGAGCCCGCCGCCGGCGATCGCACCGGTGCCTCCGAGGCCCGTACCGCCGCGACGTCGGATTACAGCGCCGGCCGGTCATCATCGCCGCCGCCTTGGTCCGCGCCCGCGGCAGAGGCTAGCGCTGAATGGCAAGCCTGGACTAACCTAAAATCCCCTGGCCAGTGGGAAGACTGGGAAGCCATGGGTAATGCCCCCCGGCCCGAAACTACCCCTTCCCCCCCTCGCCCTAGGGGGAGAGGCTGGTTTGGGGGCCCAAGGCCAGCCGACCCCACGGAGCGGGTCAACGACTCCCTGAAGGAGCTAGCGGAGGATTGGGGCGATTTAGAGCGCCGCCCCTATCGGGCTGCGGGGGTGAGTCCCGTGGAGGATAGCCTGGATGAGTTGACCCAGGGCTGGGATGATCTGGAGTCGGCATCGCCGCCCTCGTCCCCCCGAGACTTTGAGGTGCCCCAGTCACCCAAGCAGGTCTATCGGGAAGGGTCGATCTATTCCTACAGCTACCGCGATCGGGCGAGTCCAGGCCAAACCGACCGGATCTACGCCCCCGCCGACCACGAGAGGGATGCCGAGAACTCAACCGAGGGGGCTGGCTATGGCAGCTCTGGGTTAGACGACGCAGACAACCTGGAGGACCCAGAACTGGCCGAGGAGGGGGTAGTAGATGCTGACTATCGGGTGCTGATTCCGCCCTACAGCCCGCCGGCCGCCGCTGCTCCGGAGCCAGATCAGACCCGGGGGGAAGATCCAGCAACAGACTGGGCAGCCCGGGACGATTCTCCCACCGACGACGAGCGCTAAGCCCCGCCGCAACTTTTGGGACTCGTTCCCCCGCCCATCCACCCTTTGTGACTCCCCCCCTTCTATGAGCCTGACCGATCGCCTGCGGGGCACCAACCTCTATCTCATCGGCATGATGGGATCGGGTAAAAGCAGCACTGGCAAAGCCCTGGCCCACCGCCTGGGCTACCAGTTCTTTGATACAGATGCCGTGGTGGAAGCGGCGGCGGGGCAGCGGATTTCAACCCTTTTTGCTGAGCAGGGAGAAGCGGCCTTTCGCCAACTGGAAACCCAGGTGCTGGCCCAGCTCTCCGCCTATCGGCGCCTGGTCATTGCCACCGGCGGCGGCATCGTCACCCAGCCCTCCAACTGGAGCTACCTACATCACGGTCTGGTGGTGTGGCTCGACCTGCCCCTGGAAGCCCTAGAACATCGATTGGCCGGGGATCGCCAGCGGCCTCTCCTGCAAAACCCCCATTGGCAGCAAACCCTGGCTACCCTGTTGGCCCAGCGGCAGCCCCTCTATGCCCAGGCCGATGTGCGTGTGGCAATCGGCGCCGCAGAAACCGTCGAAACCGTGGTGGATCGCTGTCTAGCCCTAGTAGAGGAAAGAATCCGAGCGGACACAAATTTGATCCCTCACAATTGATAGACTAGCTGGCAATCCTGTCCTTCATCCCCTACGCCCTAGCCCTATGGTTCAGTTTCCCTCTGCCCCCGCCGATGCGGCCCGTCACGAAGCCGAAGCGTTACGGGTGCGTGTCCTTAGCGAAGCATTGCCCTACATCCAGCAATTTCGAGGCCGCACCGTAGTGGTCAAGTACGGTGGGGCGGCCATGAAGGACAGTACCCTCAAAGCCGACGTCATTCGCGACATTGTGTTTATGGCCTATGTGGGGATACGGCCGGTGGTGGTGCATGGCGGTGGGCCCGAAATTAACGTTTGGCTGGGCAAACTGGGCATTGAGCCCCAGTTCAAGGATGGGTTGCGGGTGACCGACGCCCCCACCATGGAGGTGGTGGAAATGGTGCTGGTGGGTCGGGTCAATAAGGAACTGGTTTCCCTGATTAACCAGGCCGGTGGCAAAGCGGTGGGGCTATGCGGGGTCGATGGCAACTTAATCACGGCCCGGCATCAGGGTGCGGAGGGGGTTGGTTTTGTCGGCGAAGTCAGCAGCATCGATTCTGACATCCTCAAATCCCTGGTGGAAGCGGGCTATATTCCCATTGTGTCGAGCGTGGCCAGCGATGAGACCGGGCAGGCCTACAATATCAATGCTGACACCGTAGCGGGGGAGATCGCGGCGGCCCTGGGCGCCGAAAAACTCATTTTGCTGACCGACACCAAGGGGATTTTGGAAGATTACAACGACCCCTCCACCCTGTTGCCCAAGCTCGATATTCAGCAGGCCCGTAAACTGATTGATGCGGGAGTTGTCTCCGGCGGCATGATTCCCAAGGTCAACTGCTGTGTGCGCTCCCTGGCCCAGGGGGTTGGGGCGGCCCATATCGTCGATGGCCGGGTTCCCCATGCCCTATTGCTGGAAATCTTCACCGATCTGGGCATTGGTTCCATGATTGTGGCCTCAGAGTTTCGGGCTTGATGGGGGCGAAGCCTGGATCTGAGCCGCCAGGGGCTGGTCCACGGCTATCCAGAGCGTAGCCCCCGCCCCATCGGCCGTGGCCTGGCCAGGGTTTGACCCCCAAATGATCTGACAACGGCCTGGGGGTAAGGCTGCCGGGTCAGATCCCTGGGCCGTCAGCCAGATCAGAGGTAGATCGGGAGGCTGTAGCCGGATCGCTGAGGTGGGCTGCGGCTCCACCGCGGCTAGGGCCGAGAGTGCGCTCGCTCTGTCCTGTAACAACTCCCCTGGGGGTAACCACAGGGCCGCCGCTAACCCCCGTTTTAGGGCGTAGTGGTATAGGGAAGCGGCCGCCACCACCGCCTGCTCAAAGGCCTCGGCCGACCAAATGGGACGGGTATCCAGAGCTATTACTACGGCCTGGCTGGCGGTGACTTTTTCCAGCTCCCGCACCTGCAGTTCACCATAGCGGGCACTGGTGCGCCAGTGAATCAAACGGGTAGGGTCACCCCAGCGGTAGGGCCGCAGCGATCGGGTTAACCCCTCGGTGGCCAGCCTAACCACGGGCCGATAGTGCCATTGTTGACCAGATCGATCGCCCAGGGTATCTAAAATAGGGCAGTGTTGCAGGGCCAGAATCTGTGGATATACCACCAGGCGGGTTGGCATCCGTATCTCCCGCCGCCCCCAAAACAACCCCAGCGGGGCGGCCGACCGCAGAATCACTGTAGACCCCGAGTAAATCCCCCGCCGCTGGGGGGTGAGGCGATACTGCCAGGTATAGGTCTGCCCGGGAGCAATGGTACGAATTGCCTTTGGCGGCAGGGAACCGAGCGACCTGGGTAGCTGGTCAATGACTTGAAACAGGCCCTTGGGCTGGGGCTGAGGATTGTGGATGTTGAGTTCCATCACCCAGGACTGCCCTACGGAGACGGGTTCGATGGTAGGACGAGAGAGGGTCAACCCTTGCAGATGGCGCAGTGGCAGCCGCGCCGCGATCGCCAGCAGGGCCAGGAGCACCCCACTCATGACGTACAGCCATCCGGCCAGGGTATTGGTGGCCGCCGCAAAGAAGAAAATAGCTAACCCCAACAACACCCCGCCTCCGTAAGCCGGGCGTAGTCCCCGATGTTCCAGCCAGATGGCTAAGCCTTTAATCCAGGTCATAGTACCCGCCTAGCGTGGCTCAGCCAGCCCAACCCCTGGGGGAGGACAAAGGGCCAGGCAAGCCGGGCTTGGGGTCGCGGGGCACCGCTTCAATAAACCGACTCCCAATCGGGGCAGTGGCGCTCTTCGTCGGGGCCAAAGGGGTGCATGGCACAAACCAAGGTATTACCCCCGTGGGCCTGTCCGTAGAAGTTGCGGCAGCCGACACAGGCGGGGGAGTTTTGCAAGATAGGTTCTACGGTGCTGTTAATCGGGGCCGAGACCTCCTCGAACCATTGATCTAAGCCGGATAAACCCGCCACCAACGGCCCTAACACTACATCCAGTTGTTCCGCGACTTCATCGACCTGGTGGTTGAGGGAAATTTCAAAGGGTTCAATCACTCGGTTGAGCTCATCGACCAGACGGTCAATTTCCGGATCCAAGGCCGCTTGCACTTGTTCCGCCCATTGATCCGTGGTGCGCACTAGGGCATCCGAGGCACTGGCCAACTGTTCTGTCCAATCGTCAAACCACTGTTCAGTATCCTGGCCGAGCTGTTGAGCAAACTCTTGGACGGCATTGCCAAAGAGATTGAAGATTTGCTTAGACCAATCATCCATTATTCCTGTCTCGCTTTTTGCTTTAAAGCTTCCAACTCTTGACGCAGGCTGCTAACCTGCTGCCGCAATGCTTCCGTGGGATCGGCGGCGGTCTGGAGAGAACTGGGTTCGTCCTCTAAGATCTCGATGCGGCGGGGCTCTGCGGGGGGCTGGGACGAGGCCATATCGTTGGCCTGGGCTCGGCTCACCATCTCATTGACCAGCCGTTGCGCTTCTTCGGCGGTCATTTCGCCCCGGGCCACCAACTCATTCACCACGGTTTGGGTCTGTTCCTGCAAATCTTTCAGGGTATGACCCGCCTTCTCCCCAGCGTAGGACGCAACGCCCACCCCTAGATAAAAAGCCTTTTTGACTAAGTCGCCAAACCCTGCCATTGCGCTCAGGTCCTCCGAACCCTTGCCTCGAAAGCAAAAGACCCGGAGTCCACGCCTGTTACAAGCATCCCGTAATGCTGCTACCTTCCGGTCCTGACATGGTTTGGGCGTTGTGACCGCATGGGTCCGAGTCATTTAAAGCATAGCACCAGAAAGGTGATATGGGATACGCCGCTTCAACCCCACTGAAAAATCGCAGACCCCCAGGTGAGTCCGGCCCCAAAGCCAGCGGTGGCGATGATATCGCCGGGCTGAACTTGCCCGGATCGGACCGCTTCGTCTAAAACCAGGGGAATCGACGCCGCTGAGGTGTTGCCATGGTCGGCCATGTTGCTGAGCACCCGTTCCAAGGGCACCCCCAGCCGCTCAGCCACGGCCTCTAAAATGCGTTGGTTGGCCTGGTGGAGCACCAGCCAGTCAACCGCTTGGGTGGTTAGGCCAGCCCGAAAAAGGGCTTTTTCGATCACCTCGGGCACCCGGCTGACGGCAAACTTGTAGACCTCCCGACCATTCATGGTAATGGGCTCAAAGCCACCTTTTTGGATGGCTAGATCGGCGGTTAGGGGCGTCGCCTTCGGTTGGTAGGGTAGTTTCAGGCAGCCATTCAGGGTGCCATCGCTGCACAGCTCAAATCCCAACAGCCGATCGCGATCGCTGGCTCGGATGACCACTGCCCCCGCCCCATCGCCGAACAGGACGCAGGTGCGGCGATCGCTCCAGTCTGTCCAGCGGGAGAGGACATCGGCCCCAATCACGACAATGGTCTGAAAAGCGCCGGTGCGAATATATTGAGCCGCTGTGACCAGGGCAAACACAAAGCCGGAACAGGCGGCGGTGAGGTCAAAGGCCACGGCCCGGCTAGCCCCCAGTTCGGCCTGTACCTGGCAGGCACTGCCAAACAAATCATCGGGGGTGGAGGTGGCCAGCAGAATCAGCTCCACCTCCTGCGGGGCCACCGCCGCCATGGCCAGGGCTTGGCGGGCGGCCTGGGTGGCCAGGGTCCCCAGGCTATCGGCTGGGGCCGCCAAATGCCGACGCCGAATCCCGGTGCGGCTGGTGATCCATTCATCATTGGTATCTACCATCTGCGCCAGATCA
>DVEE01000114.1 GCA_015295885.1 Leptolyngbyaceae cyanobacterium M65_K2018_010 | reverse complement strand
GCGTCCTGGCCATAACCTGAGGCAGAAACCCAGGCCGTTACTTCTTCATATCCTTAGCCATCTGGCGGAACATATCCAGGTTGGTGTCGGTCCTACGGCGATCAAACTTAGGGGTTTCCCGCTGAACCGTGGGTTGAACCTTGGATTGAGGTTGCTCTGGCAGACCACTTTCCTGGAGCTTGACCGCTTCCGTAGCGGAGACCTTTTTGATGCTTTCCTTCTCGCCGGTTTCGCCGCGCTTTTTCGCGAAGGTGCGACGCACGGTTTTAGCCGAGCGCATATAGTCAATGTTGCCATAGGTCTTGGCGTCATCCGGATCCAGATAAAAGGATCCGCCCGCCCGCTCAATGGTCGGTGGCTGTTGAACCTTAACGGGGCGGTCGGATTCTCCAGGGTTTTTGGCCTTGCCGCCGAACAAGCTACGAATGAATCCAGTCATGGGAAAGATCTCCTGCGTCGGTAGGGTAGCGCCAAGTCCGAAACCAGATGCCGTTCCGGGGAGCAGGCAACCCGTTCTGACCTAGCTAAGTTTTATTAATACCTATGTTAACTTTTGTAGGGAGAAAACTGGGAGCAAGGGACTGAAATGTTTATCTTTTCAGGGTTTCCTAGTTTATGAGAGCGTCCTGCCCCCAGTTGTGCCCACGGGATGGAACGACGGATTGGCAGAGAGAGGAGATTGAACGGGTTGTCCTGGTTCGGTGCAGAACCTAGGCCGACTTAGGGATTCAGTCCACTGGTTGGATTCCGGCGACAACTTGCTGGCCCTGGTTAACCCAGTCGGTGACCGAGCCAAGGTCCTGGTTGGGGCCTCAGCGCCAGGGGGTCGGCTGGGCGATCGCAGAACCTCTAGGGCAGTATCTAGGCGTTCGCCCTGGGCAAGGACTCCCATCGGCTGCTTGGCTACCAGCTTCCCAGCCCAGTGGCCCTTCGGCTGGCGGGTGCCTGCCCCTGGTAGGCGACGGGGGGCAGAGCTGGCTGCCTCCCAACAACCTGTCAGTCCCTAAACCGTGGGTTTTCAGGATAATTACAGAATGATTAAATCTCTGAAAACTCGTGAGGCTGGATCGGAGATGCCCGTAGGAACTTGTCTACGTTGAAGAGGACATTCCGCTGAAGAGGACATGGCCGGGCGAGTTCCATGTGCAAGGCCCCAAAGTCCAACGCCCAAGTGGAATGACCTGCTGTTGATTCCAGAGTTCATGCCTTGGAGAGAACCATGATGGGTGAGAAATTTATCTGCAAGTCTAGCTTATCGGTGGCGCCTCTTTTAACGGCTCTGCTGACGGTTGGTGCCCTGGGGTGGAGTGAGCCGGTCAGGGCCTTGGAACCGCTTCAGGAATCCATGGGCGATCGCATCAAGGCCAGCAACAACAACCAGGAATTTTATAACCAAGCTCGGGCGGCCTTGCCAGAGGATTTCTACGTGCTGTACCGCATCGTAGAGCGGCTGGCCAGGGCCAATGGCTTAGACGAGCGTCCCTGGCGTCTGCGGCTGAGCGGAGAATACGAGGTCAATGCCTACGCCTCCGAACTCAACACCCTCACCTTTATGGCCGGGTTATTGGATCAGCTCCATGGGGATACGGCCGCCCTGGCCTGTGTGGTGGGTCACGAAATGGCTCACCATACCCAGGATCACATTCCAACCATGGTGGCCGTGCAGACTCAGATGGGTCAGTTAATGGCCGAGGCCGAAGCCGAAGCCATCGCGGAAATTCAGAATGCCCAGCGCCAGCAAGCCGCAACCAATACCATCGGCAGCATTTTGGGGAGTGTTTTGGGCAGCGTCATTGGCGGCAGTACTGGTGCGATCGTCGGGGGCACCACCCAGGCGGTCTTAGGCACCATGACGGCCTCCCAACGACAGCAGGCTGAGGTTCGTGCCAGAGAAATCTATGAGCAGAAAGTCGCGGCGCTGGGGTCTGAGTATTCGGCGGTGTTGCAAAGCCAAGAGTTTGAAGCGGATGAGTTTGGGTTCCAATATCTGGTCAGGGCCGGCTTTGATCCCCAGGGTTGCGTACGAGCCATGAATACGCTGGATCAGCTAGAACACAGTCGCTTGCCCAGCCTGTCCCATCCTATGCCAGCGGTTCGCATTCGACAATTGCAGGCCCTCAATACGGCTGCTAACGTAAATGCCCTGACTGCAGAGGGTACGGCCTATCTCCGGCAAAGCTCTCAACCGCTGAAGTATGGGATCTCAAGGGATGGCGTTTCCCTGCGGATTGAATCTCGCTATGGTAGCAGCGGTGGATTTGGTTTCCCGGATTAGCGGGTGAACAACGGGGCTAGGGCTGAGCCGCTAGGGTCTAGATGGGGGCCAAGAAATTTTTAGACCAGGAAGGACAGTTCCTCAAGTTCCCCTCACCAGTGGGTCAGGTGAGGGGAAGCTTGCTAGAATTCACTTGATTTTTGAGGGGGAGTAGTCCATCGCTCAGGCCCATACTGCCCTTCCTCAAGTCCCTAGTCTTTTATCTCCTCGAAGGGAGATCCTGCGTGAAGGCCCATGAATAGGAACCGTACGACCCAATCTACATTAGCTTTTTCCCCTCTGTTGGCGGGTTTATTGGCCTTTGCCTCACCCGCTCAGGCTGAACCGGCACGAGCCGTGGAATCGTGGCCAACTCCGGTTATGGAAAGCCCGAATCAACCAGCACCAGGGGTTGAGTCGTTGCCAACTCCGGTTATCGACAGCTCCAAGGCACCGAATTCAGATAAGTTCTATGCCGAAGCCCAGGAAACCCTGCCGGAAAACTTTTATCTCCTTTACCGCATTGTTGACCGTCTGGCCAGGGCTAACGCCTTGGATGAACGGTCCTGGCGGGTGAGACTGGGGCAGGGGTCTGGGGGCACGGCCACTGACCTAAATACCCTAACCTTTAGCACCGGGGTCATGGACCAGTTCTATGGTGATAATGCGGCCCTAGCCTGCGTGGTCGGTCGCCAAATGGCCTCCCATGGCCTCAATCACCTGGCCACGGTGGCGGAGTTTGAGGCTCGCACCAGCCAACTGATGGCCGAAGCTGAAGCGCAGGCGATCGCGGAAGTGCAATCGGCTCAACGACGGCGAACTACAACGAATACCATCGGCAGTATTTTGGGTGGCGTGTTAGGCAGTATTCTGGGGGGCACTACAGGCGCCATTGTGGGGGGCACGACCCAGGCTATTTTAGGCACCATGACCGCGGGCCAACAGCAGCAGGCCGAGGTCCGCGCTAACCAGATTTACCAAGACAAAGTAGCCGCTTTGAATGCAGAGTATGCCGCTATTCTGCAAAGCCAGCAATACGAGGCTGATGCCTACGCCTATCAGTTTTTGGTGCGGGCCGGATTTGACCCCCAAGGGTGCCAGCGGGCCATGAGCGTTCTCAGCCAGCTTGAACCAAATCAATCCCCAGGGCGGACTCCCCTCAATCCGGCGGCACGGTTACAGCGACTTAATCAATTGGCTACGCAGGTCAGCCTTGAGGCGCTGGTGGCTGAGGGGAGAACCTATCTCAGCGAAAATCCTCGACCCCTTGGCTACAGCGTTTCCAGAGATGGTGCCGTGTTGCGGATTGAGTCTCGCAACGGGCCCAGGGCCACTGGCTTCCCCAATTGATAAATTGATGGAATCGCCTCTGGAAAGCGATGGAGAGGTGCTAGACCACCGGCTTGCCACTATTGCCCTAGAGCTAGGGGCTCAGGGCTGTGCTGCTGGATCACCTGACGACAGACGGCCACTGAGGCCCGTTGCTCCATGGTTGTCACCAGGGCATCATAGGCGGCTCGATGATTTTCCAGCAGAGTTTTGGCTTGCAGGGCCGCCCAGCGCTGCTTCATGCTGGCCTGCTGGGGGGATAGCCCCAGCCCTTGCCAGAGTTGGCTGACGGTTTGGGTGTCCCTGTCTCCACCCCAGGCGTTGCCATAGATCAGGTGCTCGGCGGCGATGCCTGCCATCCAGACCTGGGCGTAGCGATCGAGGGTTTGGGGAGTCCAGCATGGCACTGGTAGGGTTTGGGCCTCTGGATGGCCAAAAACGACACCTCCTTGACCGGGCAGGCCCCGTTTCCAGGCCTCCCAGGTGGTCAGGGTGTAGGCTTCCACGGGAATCTCCAGCAGCACAGCGGCGAGGAAGTGCCCCGCTTCATGGTGTAGCACCCGTTGGCGATGCTCCGGCGAAAGCCAGGCCAGGGCGTCGGTCAGGATATGACCTAGGCGGCCCTGGAGGTTGAGCTGGTCGAGGGTAAAAAGGCCTAGCCCCGTAGCTGCACAGCCCGCCACCCAGGCCGGGGAGAGGTTGACCAGCGGTCCCAGCAAACTGGCCATCGTAGTCAGAAAAACGACGATGGCGATGGTGTTGAGGGTGGTATCACGCATGGACGAGGAAAAGGAAGTGACCTATTTACTGTAAAAGGTTTCCAGGCTTTCGCGATCGCCCACAAAGCGCCAGTGCCACGGTTCAAAGGCAACTCCCTGAAAGTTATCCGGCGGAAAGGACAGCTCGAAGCCGTAGCGCACCGCGTTGGCTTCCATCCACTGGTAGGCGCGGGTGTCGGCAAAACTGGGGTTGAGGTGGGTGCCGGCCTGGTTGCCATCGCCAATGTCGAGGGCATAGCCGGTGTGGTGCTCACTATAGCCCGGCGGGGCGCTGACCTCGGCACGGGTCTGAGCATCTTGCCCCCGCTGGGCCTTGACCCCAAAGAAAATCTTCTCTTGCTCAGCCTGGGATCGATAGCCCGATAGGGGCACCAGACGAATGTTCTCCCCCTGCGCCGCCTGGACCATGGCTTCAAACTGAGCCGCTGCGCTGGTTCTCAGGCGAATGGATTGATTTCCTGACAGGCCGACCAGATCCTCCTCCGGGGCTTCGTCGTAGGCTCGATGGCCCAGCAGGGTGCGACTGGTAGGTGCCAGTTGCACCGCTCGATCGCGGATGGCCGTAGGATCCTCGGCTTCCGTCGCCGAGGTGCCGGCCGCTGCAATCATACCCTGAAAGGGTTTGGCGATGGCTAGGCCGGGACTGGCGGTGGTTTGGTACCAGGCGGCAAAGCTGCCGGCGAGCAAAGCCATGACGGCCGCTAGCACAAAGAGCAGAACCCATTTGACGGTTTTGGATAGCCTCAAGCCGCGGCCTACGGACGGGGGTACCGCCGGACTGAGAGGGGTATCGCGGGCGGCTTGGGGGATGTCATCCAAGGGGGGCATGGTTTGTGACCTGGCGTGATCCATAAAGTAGCGGCGTGGCATTTATCGTCTAATCATTATTACCTGTGCGGCGGTCGCGATCGCAACTCGCCTTGACGTTCACCCAGTCACCCTGCACCATAAAGACGCTGCACCCATGTGAGTACTCGCCATCATGCCACCGCTAGGGGTTTTGCTACGGTTATACCTGCCCATTGCAGCGGGGGTGTTGGTGGGCGTTGGTTTGGGCCAGATATTAGCTCAAATTCCAAAAAGCGGATCCCATCCCCACACCCTGCACCAGCGGGTGCCCCTAGCCCTGGGAAAGTTCTTGTTCTGGGTGGGTATTCCCATCAGCATCGTGGGTTTTATCCGCCATGCCGACTTGTCCGGCCCTATCTATCTGGCTCCGCTGGTCGCCTGGCTGGCCATGCTGTTGGGCCTAGGGTGCAGTCGCCTGTGGATCCGGGCCCAAGGAAAACACTGGCCGCGCCCGACCCAGGGTAGTTTTGCCCTAGCCGCCATGCTGGGCAATACCGGTTACATTGGCTATCCCGTCATTTTGCTGCTGCCCCAACTGGGGATTAGCGTTTTTGGCTGGGCGCTGTTTTACGATGCCCTGGGCACCCTACTCGGCTCCTACGGGTTGGGGGCCATTCTGGCCTCTGAGTTTAGCGATCGCTCCCAGGTTAGGGCTCATCCGGTCTGGCGGCGTAGGCTCTTAGAGGTCTTGCAAAATCCCATCATCCTGGCATTTGGTCTGGGTCTGGGGCTCAAGGGCGTGCCCCTACCGGCCCAGTTAGATCAAGCCCTCTACGCCATTGCCTGGTTGGTGGTCATGCTAGCGCTGGTGTTGATGGGGCTTCGTATTCAACAACTGACCTCCTGGCGGCACCTATCCAAGGCGGGGGTGGCCATTGCGATCAAAATGTTGGTTTTACCCCTGGCGGTGGGGTTGGGGCTAACAGTGGTGGGGGTTCATGGGGCTCCCCGTATGGTGATGATTCTGCAGGCCGGCATGCCGAGTGCCTTTGCTAACCTGGTTTTGGCCGAAGCCTACGACCTAGACCGCGACCTCTCGGTCACCTGCGTGGGGCTCAGTTCCATCGGACTCTTAATTACATTGCCCCTTTGGCTGTGGGGATTTGCCCTATGAAGGCCATACTCCAACTCGGTGCCGAAGGCGAGCCGGTCAAACAACTCCAGTCTAGGTTGGCCCAACTGGGGCTGTACTCAGACCCGGTGGATGGGGTGTACGGAGCGGCCACAGCCCAGGCCGTGGCCACTTTTCAGCAACGGCAAGGTCTACCGGTGGATGGGGTGGTAGGCCCGCAAACCTGGCAGGTCTTAGACTTCAGCCTGGCCCCCCAGGCTCTCATAGCAACCGCTACCCTCGTAGCCCCCCAGGCCCTCTCCTTTACTCCCCTGGTGGTGGCGCAACCGGCTCCGCCTCCCTCTCCCTGGTGGCTCCTGGTGATGCCTCTGATCCCTCTCGTCGGTGGTGGCCTGACCTATCTGCAGCACCGTTACCAGGCCAGACTAAGCACTCGACGGCGATCGCGGCGACGTCCCCGCCGGCGGGCGGCAAAACGCTAACCTGACTTCTAACCGTTCGCTCTGAGTCTCGGAACCCCTACCGGGAAAAAAGGCACTGAAATGGCAGAGTTGCCCTTCAAGCCAGCCTTTACAGGGGTTTCACGGAAGTTCACCTAAGCTTTAACGTCCGCCTCTGTTGAGATCCTAAAAGTTCAGTGATGATCTTGATACAACCATTAGAGTGCTATTTTATACGCTCTGCTTGCCGCCCCCGCCTCAACCCGCTGACCCACAGTCGTGGCGTCTATGGTTGTTCAGTCCTGACCATCTACCTATTTAAGAAATTCCCATGGTGTCATCTATCTCTGAAGGGTTACCCCACGATATTGAGCTACTGGTTGCTAAGGCCCTCAACCGGGGGGTGTTAAATCGTCGTGATTACCTGAAGTTGGCCGAAGTAATTCTGGAGAACACCCTAACGGCCTCGGACCGCCACTATATTAACCAGGTGTTTGACTCCATTCGCACCGGCCGGGTTCAACTGGCGGATTAATGGCCCTGGACCCCTAGGGGGTGCACTGGTTGGGACTATACCGAACATCCACCGGTAACCAGTAAACCCTGGGACTGGGGGATGCCCCGTCCGCAACCGTGGTAAAGTCTTGTCCGCGGGCTTGTTCCACAGCCCAGCCATCCAGGTCTGGATAACCGGTGGTTCCCAGCACCCGCGGCGTTCTAGCCAGGCGACCGTCCGAGGCCACAATGACTTCTAACCGTCCTGGGGCGGGGGGTGGCTCTAAACAGAAGGGTTGATCGTAGCTGACCAGCAGGGGTGGCAGTTCCTGTTGCCCCGGTAGAGGGGGCAGGGCAAAATCAGACCAGTCTTGCTCGCTATACCAGGCTAGGAAACCTCGGGTATCCCCCGGCAGGGTTTTGACCTGATGGTTATAGACCAACCCCTGGGGTCGAGTCGGCACCTCCGGGGCTGGGCTGGGCCCAGGTGGAGGGGAAGTTTCTGTCGATGGTTTAGGCGGCTCAGGGGGCGGGGTGGTGGGCGACGGAGCAGACGGATCCAGGGGCCGGCTAGGGGCCGGCGGAGGGGCAACCAGAGGTGGTTTCGATGACACCGGCAGCTCTGTTGGGGTGGCTGGCGCGGGCATCGGCGGCACTCGCACGACATCAATGGTGGCGGTCGGAGCCTCGACCACAGGCCCTAGGCTAACGGGTTCTTCGGGCGAGTTCAGGGTAGGTAAGGGAATGCCCAGCACTAGGCTATGCAGTCCCAGGGATAGGAGCAACAGCAAGCCCCCGCCTGACCACCCAGACAACCATTGGATCACAACGGGTTTGGTAGGGCTCAACACCACCTCCATGCATTCCCGGACTGCTCAGGGATATCGTTCCTACGCTGACATAAATTCGCACCCTTGTGAGCCTATGCCCAGACAGTTTTTGAGCCGTTACCGTTTGCCGTTACCCTAGGGCTAGGGAGCGTTACTAGAGATGGCTCAGGGCGATGCAGCGAGAAGACTGGACCATGGTGATGGGGGGGCTGCTGCTGGTTATGACGGCCCTGGGGTTGCTCCTTTTGAAACCGCAAGGGTCATCGTTACTTCCGTCCCAGAGGCCACCAGCCGTGACTAACCAGCTTTTGACCGATCCCTTTTTGCAGTACCCCACCCACAATTCTGTGCAGGTGGTATGGTTCACCGAGTTTGAGGGCCAAGACCATTGGGTGCGCTGGGGTGAGCCTGGCCCCTCCCTTGCGGCGGCACCAGGCTCCTGGCCCCACCAGGCCGTGGCCGTCACCACCCGGCTCAGCCGCACCCGGGAAGATGGCCAATCCCACCTCAATCATCCCGACTTTACCGACCTCAAGGAAACGGTGCCCAGGGCGATCTGGCGGCACCAGGCTACGGTGACTGGCCTGGCCCCGAAGCAGCGGGTGCCCTACCAGGTGGTCAGCATCCTAGCCGATGGCACCCAGGTTGAAAGTGGGGTGTTTACCCTGGCGGCGGCCCCTCAACCGGGCCAGGCCATTAAGGTTTTATTGACCTCGGATCATCAGAATATGCCAATGACCGCGGCTAATCTGCAAAAGGTGCAGGACACCATTGGCCCAGTTGATGCGGTGTTTTTGGCGGGAGATTTAGTCAATGTTCCCGATCGCGCCTCCGAGTGGTTTGACGATAGCCGGGGCAATGCCTTTTTCCCCTGTTTGCAGGGTAAAGCCGACTACGCCCTAGAACGCAATGGCCGCGTCACCCGCTATCAGGGGGGTGAAATTATCCAGCATGCGCCTCTGTTTCCGGCCCTGGGCAACCACGAGACCATGGGTCGATTTTCCCATAGTGCCCCCTTGAATGAGCAGTTCAACCATCCCCTGCCCCGGGCCGTGGCCGTGGGTCAGTACCAGGCCCATGCCGACCTGTTTAACCCCCAGGATGATGACGAGGTGCGTCGTCGCTGGATTATCAATAACTCCTTTAATAGCGATACCTACGAAGAAATTTTTAGCCTGCCGGTGAGCCAGGTTCCCAATCCCGATCGCCCCGAAACCACCTCTCGGTACTACGCCATCACCGTGGGGGATATTCGCCTGGTAAGTCTGAATGTGACGCAAATCTGGCGGCCCTTTACCCTGGAACCTACCGTTCTGGGCCGCTACCGGGAACCCGAGGCGGATCTGAACCGGCCGGAAAACTGGGGCTATGGCCAGCATATTTTTGAGTCCATTGAGCGGGGCAGCCTGCAGTACCAGTGGCTAGAGCAGGAGCTGGCCAGTCAGGCTTTCAGAGAGGCCAAGTATAAAGTGGTGATGCTGCACCACCCACCCCACACCCTGGGCGATAACATTGTGCCACCCTTTACCACCCCCGTCCCGGTCTACGATCGCCACCCCGATGGCAGCCTCAAGGCGGTGCGCTACGAATACCCGATTGAAAACGACTACATTGCCCGGGATCTGGTGCCTCTGCTGGAGTCTGCCGGGGTGGATCTAGTGTTTTACGGCCATTCTCACCTGTGGAATCGATTTACTGGGCCCACCGGCACCCACTACCTAGAAACCTCTAACGTGGGGAACTCCTACGGAGCCTTTTGGCAGGACCAGGCTCGGCCCGTGCCGCCCGCGGACAGTACCGATGACCTGGGTGGTTTTACCGCCCGCTACTACACCGCCCAGGGCGACCCTAACGGATTGACACCGGTGATGCCAACCCTAAAGGCTCCCCAGGTAGATGAGACTGGCCAACCCCTCCCCTACCTGGCCAGCAATGACATCACCGCTTTCAGCATTCTGGAAACCGCCACGGGTACCGTAAGCAGCTACTACTTTGACACCCGTTACCCCGAGTCTGAGGTGGTTAAGTTTGATGAGTTCCCGTTGCGGCGCACTCAGACCTGAGCCGGATTTCTGGGAATAGGTGGGAGCTGATAATGATCGGGCACCGGCCTGCTCCCCCAGAGTTGATATTTACGCCCGTCTCCATTAGTTTCAGAGAGGATGGAGTGATTGGAGTGATTATTTTTATGCGAAGACTCAGTTTAGGAGCCCTAGTCCTAGTAGCCATGGGACTGGCCACCTGGGGAGCCCATCGACCCGCCACCGCTGACTCTAAGCTAGCGATTGCGACCCCCTACACCCCTGCTCAGATTCGTCTACCTGACCAGCGAATTTGCACCTATGTGGGTCCCCAACCCCGTCAGCGGGCCCTAGGCGATCCGATTACCTATGACTGTGGCAACGGGCGGGGGCTGCGGGGGGCTGTGGCGATTAACGGCACCTCCATGACCGTAGATCGAGAGGGACCGGAAAATATGGATCGGGATGCCATCATCGAGAGCCAAACCATTCGCTTTCTGATTGCCGAAATTATTTTGACCGATGGCACCGTCTGCCGCTTTGCTGGAGAAGGGGCCACCCTGGCCTTTGATGGCAAGCGTCTAAACTACACCTGTGGAGCTTCTCTGGGCTTGATTGGCGAGATTCAAACCCAGGCGGGGGGGATTTTTCAGGTGGAAAAAGCCAAGTTGAACGGGACCAACCTGGTATCTAGCGAAATGACCGGTATTTACCGGTTGGGGGCAGCCCCCCGCTAGGTGGGAATCGATGATCAGCCCCGGGGGACCCTTGAACTAGTACCTTGCGGCGGAAATAGGGCTACTATTTTTGTGGCTGAAAAGCCTTAGTGAAAGGGGATTCCCTGGCTGCCTGCTGCGCACGGGCTCAAGCCTACATCCTTCTGACTTTTGCTCTCATGTACTAGTCCTAGTCGGATAACTTGAGTGAATGCCCAGGGCGCTCCGGGCGTTCACGGTGGCTTACCCCACGGGCTCTGGCTCCAGGGCAAAGAAGTCGGCAAAAATTTTGTCGCCGATGTCGTTGAGGCGAACCTGCATATTGTCCAGAAACTCGTGGAGGCCCTGTTGGGTGATTTCTTCGATGGTGAGGTAGTCGAGTTCTGACCGCAGCCGCCCCAGGGCCCGATCGCTATCGGTGCGCCAGGTGCCGGCGGGGGTGCCAGAAATGGTATGTAGGGATTCCTCCGCTTGGATCAGACAAAACTGAATAGAGCGGGGAAACTCGCGGTTTAGAATCAAAAACTCGGTGACCCCCTGGGGCGTAATGCGATACTGGCGCTTGCGATACATTTCGTAGGCGCTAGCCGACTTGAGCAGGGCTATCCACTGCAGGTCATCTAGGGGAGACCCGACATCGGTGACGGCGGGCAACAGAATGTAGTACTTCACATCCAGGATGCGGCCGGTTTTATCGGCTCGCTCTAGCAAGCGCCCCAGGCGACCAAAGTGCCAGCCTTCGTTGTGGGCCATGGTCGCTTCCATCACCCCGGCAAACAGGTGACTGGCCATTTTCACCTCTGGGAAAAAATTATGCAGTTCCGACAGCAGCCCCACGTCGGCGGCCTCATTCACCATCAGGTAAAAATCGTTGACCTGCTCCCACATTTCTGAGGAAATCACCTCCCGCACGGAACGGGCATTTTCTCGAGCGGCGCGCAGGCAGGAAATGATCGAGTTAGGGTATTCGCGATCGAAGGTCAGAAACTTCAAGATGTTTTCGGCGGTGGGGGCACCATAGCGTTCACGAAACAGATCCTGATCGCCAGTGGTAATCACCAGGGGTTCCCATTGTTGCTCCATACCCAGGGGAGCATCCAACAGCATATTCAGGTTGACATCCACAAAGCGGGCGACATTTTCTGCCCGCTCAACGTAGCGGTTCATCCAGTAGATAGAATCGGCAACTCGGCTCAGCATGGCAATTGGCATGGGGGGTAAGGGCTAGGGGGCAGCGGCGGCAACCTTTCCCTGGGGGCATCAATTTTGAGTTTGCAACCGGGCGTCGGGATTGATGGACTTCACCACCCAGGTGTCTTTGCTACCGCCCCCCTGGGATGAGTTCACCACCAGGGAACCGCGCTTGAGGGCAACCCGGGTGAGGCCGCCGGGATTCACGTAGATGTCCTGGCCGTAGAGGATATAGGGGCGCAGATCGACGTGGCAGCCCTCGATTCTATCCTCAATCAGGGTCGGCACCCGCGATAGGCAAAGGGTGGGTTGGGCAATGTAGCCCCTCGGGTTGGCCCGAATGCGATCGGCAAAGTCTAGCCGTTGTTCTTCGGTGGCGTGGGGGCCAACCAACATACCGTAGCCCCCAGAGGCATTGGTGGCTTTAACCACAAGCTGATCCAGATGGGTCAGAACGTGGGCCTGCTGGATGGGGTCTTCGCAGAGAAAGGTGGGCACGTTGGGGATAATTTGCTCCTCATCCAGGTAGTAGCGAATCATCTGGGGCACGTAGGCATAGGTCAGCTTGTCGTCGGCCACGCCGGTGCCCAGGGCATTGGCGATCGCCACCCGGCCACAGCGATACACCTCCATCAACCCTGGCACCCCCAGCAGCGAATCGGGGCGAAAG
>DVEE01000047.1 GCA_015295885.1 Leptolyngbyaceae cyanobacterium M65_K2018_010 | reverse complement strand
AAAATCACTACCCGGATTTAGCCATTATCCGTCCCGAGCATGTGGCGCTGCTGGCCCCCCGCAACACGATTCGCCTATCCATGCCGCCCCCGTTGCTAGTGGGGGAAGTGGTCAGCCCTGGGGAGTTGCAGTGGGAGCGAGACTACGTGGCCAAGCGCGCCCAGTATGAAGATTTGGGCATTCCCGAATATTGGATTATCAACCCCACCGACCAGACGGTGTTGGTGCTGGCTCAAGCGGAACAGGGGTATGAGCCGGTCGGTACTTTTATTGGTGAGCAGACCATCACTTCTCTCCAGTTCCCGGAGTTTCGCCTCACCCCAGCCCAACTGTTTGCGACCGGGCAGCCTTAGCCCTATCTCCCTTGGGGCGGAGTAAAATGGCCTCAAGGCTTAGCTCAAAAGCCTGGGAGGCTACCGATGACCCTTTCGACCACGAAACAAAACCCTGCCGCGGTTAAGCCCTACCGCTGGACGGTTGACCGCTACCATCGGGCGGTGCAGGCCGGTGTTTTTGACGGTCAACCTTTGGAATTAACAGATTTACTGTGGCTAGAAGGGGTGTTGTCTGGGTTTCTGGGATATTTGCCCCAGTTTCTAGAGTCCGGATTTGGGGATGAAGACCCGGAGGATTTGGTGTTGCCGGTTCAGACCATCGCGGGTCAGGCCAAAATGCGGTTGCGTATGCCAGAGCTAGAGGATCTGTTTTAAGCCATCGAAGGGTGGTGGTGGGAGTGGGTCGATGGGTGAATGAGTAGCTGTCTCCTGTTCAACTCTGCAAAACTTGATCCGCCGTTAGGTTGAGGGCGTCTAACTCTGGGGAGATGAGGCGGGCCTGACCCTGAAACACGCCCACCTCCTGATAGGCGGTTTTAACTAACTGCAACACGGTGACGGTCTTCAATTCGGGGTCGACTAGCCAATACTCTGGCACTGCGATCGCAGCGTACTGCGATCGCTTACGTTGATAGTCTCGTTCTCGGTTGCTCCTTCCCGGACTCACCACTTCGACAATTAGTCGCGGTGGAGGCATGTCTCGGGTAATGGTGAGACGCCTTTGAGTTAGAACCAGGTGCTCCTCCCGCAAAATCACCAGATCGGGGTATCGATTTGCCGCATCTCCAGATTCTAAGATAGGTACCTGGATCTCGCAGGCATGGGTACGAATGAGTCTGGGATTTACAATCTGAGCCGTTGCCAGCAGCAAAAATAGATGATTAGCCAGCCAATTATTCAATTCAGACTCTGGTGGCAATGCAACTAACTCTCCATCCACTAACTCATACCGTTGATCCGTCTCATCCTGATAACTCAGATATTCTTCAAAGGTAATTTTTGAAGGTTTTGCGACTGCCATAGAGACTCCCACCGGACAGAAGCGACATGGTTTCGGAACCATTTGTTGCCTAACAGTGTAGCTTAAGCCCCATGACCAGTTGCTCCATTGAGGCAGTTTGAACGTTGCCGAGCGCTGAAACCCTCATTCCCTCATCAGTCTCAAATTAGTATGCGTTTGCCCTAAGGTCTCTGGGGAATGAGTTGAATTAACCCGCCAACATCTCCTCCACCGTCATAGCCCAATTCGGAAACGTCGGAGACACCACCTGATCGGTTTCTTCAAAACAGGTTTCCTGATAAACCCCATGCTCCATCGCCAGCACGATCACCCGCCGCAGTTGGGGATCCACAATCCAGTATTCAGGAATGCCTCGCCACTCATACTGGTTTCGTTTGTCAATATAGTCACGACGATAGTTCTCCGGCCCCGGGCTCACGACCTCCACCACTAGCAGCGGTGGCGCCAGGCTTAGGGGGATAGCCGCTTGACCCAGCTGGCGCATCTGTTCTGGGTGTTCGGGACGCAAAACCGTGAGGTCGGGGTAGCGGTTTTTGGGCTGTCCTGGCATAGCTAGGGCCAACCCCTGGGGACAGACCTGGACTTCAGGCACTAGCCTTTTGAAGGCATCGTAGAGCTTCAACGCCCGCCGCAGGTTATCGTAGGACTCGGGCGGCACTTCAATCAGTTCTCCGTAGGTTAATTCGTAGTAACTATCGGTGTCGTCATGGTAGGCCAGAAAGTCCGCGAAGGTTTGAAGTTTTGGCTTGGTCTGGGTCATGGCAATTGCACAGCCTCATCTTCAAGACATCAGCTTCACCCCCGCCCATGGGTAAGGGTGTAGTTCTCACTATCCTATCGCCGATTACCAGGCCTCGACGGGGGTGCACGAGCTCCAGCCAGGAACCGAGGGCTTAAGAAAAGAGAAACAAAGCCCACAACTTTCCGTTGCCCTAGGTATGGTAACTCCTAGGATCTAGGGCAGCCGCTACCGCTGACCTAGCCATTGCTGCAGGGTTTCCCAGGAGCTTGCGCCTGAGTGAGCAATCATCTGATAGATACAGGGGCCAGGGGTGCGATCGCCGCCTGGGAGGGGACCAATGGCCACCCCAGCCTGGTCTCTATGGCCTTGGGAGCCTGGGACCCCTGGCTGGGCCAGCCAGGAGTTCAACCATGGTGAATGTAGCCCCCACCCCCGCTGGTGCCGCCACTGAAATCCGCATTCGGGGTACGGTGCAGGGAGTGGGCTTTCGGCCTATGGTCTACCAGCTCGCGATCGCCCACGGCCTGCGAGGAGAGGTCTATAACGATGGCACCGGGGTGGTAATTCGGGTGGCTGGGCCCGTTCCCCAACTGGACCAATTCCTAGCCCAACTGCAGCCTAGCGCCCCACCCCTAGCCCGCATTGACGCTATCGAGGCCTGCCCCATCCCCCTAGCGGCGGTCTGCCAAACCCAGTTTGAAATTACGACCAGTCGGGCGGGGCCTCGACGGACCCAAATAGCTCCCGATGCGGCCACTTGCCCCCAGTGCCTGGCCGACAGCCTAGATCCCGACAGCCGCTTTTACCGCTATCCCTTTACCAATTGCACCCACTGTGGCCCTCGCCTCAGCATTGTGCGGGCTATCCCCTACGACCGGCGCCATACCAGCATGGCCCGGTTTCCCCTCTGCCCGGTGTGCCAGCAGGAGTACGACGATCCCCGCAACCGCCGGTTCCATGCTCAGCCCGTCGCCTGTCCGCGCTGCGGCCCTCGCCTCTGGCTAGAGCGGGCCGATGGGGGCCCGGTAGAGGCTGATGGGGTAGCCGGGCTGGATGAGCTAGAGGCGACCTGCGCCCTGATCCAGCAGGGCGAAATTGTGGCGGTTAAGGGTCTGGGCGGCATTCACCTGGCCTGCGACGCCACCAACGAAGCGGCGGTGAGCCAACTACGTCAACGCAAGCACCGCTACCACAAGCCCTTTGCCCTGATGGTGCGGGATTTAGCGGTGATTGAACCCTACTGCGAGATGAACGATGAAGAGCGCCGCTGGTTGGCCAGTCCGGCGGCCCCGATCGTGCTGCTGCGGCGGAAGGATGGGGGCAGAGTTGGGAGCGGCAATCCGGGAACTGGCCAGGAGGAGCCAGCGCCGCCGCCTTTGGCCCCCTCCCTGGCTCCTCACCTGCCCACCCTGGGAGTGATGTTGCCCTACACCCCCCTACACCACCTGATGCTGAGGCGGATGGATCGGCCCATTGTCTTGACCAGCGGTAATCGGTCCGATGACCCCCAATGCATTGACAATGATGAGGCCCGACAACACCTCCAGGGCATCGCCCGCTATTTTCTGTTCCATGACCGGGCCATCGTCAACCGGGTAGATGACTCTGTGGTGCGGGTGGTGGCGGGGCAGCCCCAGACTCTACGGCGAGCCCGAGGCTATGCTCCGGCGCCCTTACCGTTACCAGAGGGGTTCCAGACCATGCCCCCGGTGCTAGCCCTGGGGGGTGAACTGAAGAGCACCTTCTGCCTGGGTCGCCGTGGGGAGGCGATTTTGTCCCAGCACCTGGGCGACCTGGAAAACCCCAGGACCTTTGAAGCCTACCAGAACACCCTGCAGCTCTACCAAGACCTGTTCGAGCACCAACCGGCCATTCTGGCGGCGGATCTACACCCCAATTATCGCTCTACCCAGTTAGCTCAGCGGTGGGCCCAGCAGCAGCACCTGCCCCTTTACGGCATCCAACACCACCATGCCCATATTGCCGCCGCCATGGTAGAACAGGGCCTACCCCTGGACTGCGCCCCGGTACTCGGCATAGCCCTGGATGGGTTGGGGTACGGTTTAGACGGAGGGCTGTGGGGCGGTGAGGTGCTGAAGGCTGATTACCGAAGTTTTCGGCGACTTGCCTGGCTACAGCCCACGGCCCTGCTGGGAGGGGTGCAGGCCATCCGCCAACCCTGGCGTAATACCTATGCCCACCTAGTGGCGGCCCTGGGTTGGGAAACTCTCAGCCAGGACTTTGGCCATCTAGAACTGGTGCAGTTTCTGGCCCATCAACCCCGCACCATGCTAGACCCCATGCTGGCCAGGGGACTGCATTCCCCCCTGGCTTCCTCCACCGGCCGACTGTTCGATGCGGTGGCCGCAGCCCTGGGGTGTTGTCGGCTAACGGCCAGTTACGAAGGGCAGGGAGCGATGGAGTTGGAGGCCCTGGTGCCACCCCAAACGACCGCTGACCCGCCCTACCCCTTTGCCCGCCAGGTCACTAGGGCGGGGGTGGTACTTTCGCCGGCGCCGCTGTGGCGGGCCCTACTGCAAGATCTGGCCCAGGGGGTTGAACCAGGCCAGATGGCGGCCCGCTTTCACCATGGGTTGGCCCAGGCCCTAGCTGAGTTGGCCATCGACCTGGCCCAGGCCCAGGGGCTCAGTCAGGTAGTGCTGGCGGGGGGAGTGTTTCAAAATCAGGTGCTCTTGACCAGTCTGGCTGACCGACTGGGCCAGGCCGGTCTGGTGGTGTTCACCCCACACCAGGTGCCGCCCAACGATGGCGGGCTCTCCCTAGGGCAAGGGGCGATCGCCACCGCCCGCTGGGCGGCGGGGCTGCCTGCCTGGCCCAACTCTTAAGAAAAGGACTTGAAACCATGTGTTTAGGCATTCCAGGACAGATTCTAGAGATTACCGATGGGGAGCAAAAGCTGGCCATCGTCGATGTGGGCGGGGTGCGCCGGGGCGTCAACATTGCCTGCATTGTCGATGAAGACCACCCGGTGGAGTCCTGTCTGGGGGATTGGGTGCTAGTCCATGTGGGGTTTGCCCTGAACCGCATTGACCCAGAGGAGGCCCAAATCACCCTTGACATGCTGGAGGAAATGGCGGCCCTGCAAGCCACCCTGGCTGATCCGCCCTTTGGCCCTATCCCAGCCCAGGGCTAGACCACCGTCGCCACCGCTGGCTCCCCTTTGCCCTTGGAACAGTACCTGCCATGAAATACGTCCAGGAATTTCGCGATCCCCAAAAGGCCCAGGGGCTGCTGGCCGCCATTAGGGCGCTGGGGGACCAGCTGACGGCGGAGCGGCCCGGTCCGATCAAGGTGATGGAGGTGTGCGGTGGTCACACCCATGCCATTTTTAAGTACGGCCTGGAGGCCCTACTCCCCCCTACCGTTGAGCTGGTCCATGGTCCGGGCTGCCCGGTCTGCATTATGCCTAGGGGACGGCTGGATGACGCCATCGCCCTGACCCAGTATCCCTCGGTGATTCTCACCACCTTTGGGGATGTGATGCGGGTGCCGGGGTCACGCCAGAGTTTACTGCAGGCCAAGGCGGCCGGGGCCGATATTCGCCTGGTTTACTCACCCCTGGACGCCCTGGAGATCGCCGCCGCCCATCCGGACCGCCAGGTGGTGTTCTTTGCCATTGGCTTTGAGACCACCGCCCCCAGCACTGCCCTCACCGTTCTCCAGGCCGAACGCCAGGGGATTGAGAACTTCAGCCTGTTTTGTAACCATGTGCTGGTAGTGCCCGCCCTGGAAGCCCTACTCAGCCATCCCAACCTGCAACTGGATGGCTTCATTGGCCCGGGCCACGTCAGTGTGGTAATTGGGGCTCGCCCCTACCAGGTGATTGCGGAGCGTTATCACAAACCGGTCACTATTTCTGGCTTTGAGCCCCTGGATATCCTGCAATCCCTGGGGATGGTGCTGCGTCAGTTGGCCGAGGGCCGCTGCCAGGTGGAAAACCAGTACACCCGCCTGGTGCAGGCCACGGGCAATCCGGTGGCCCTGGCGGCCATGGCCCGGGTCTTTGTGGTGCGGGACCAGTTTGAATGGCGGGGGCTGGGAGATATTCCCGCCTCGGGTTTGCGGATGCACCCGGCCTACGCCCGGTTTGATGCGGAGGCCAAGTTCACCCTGCCCCATGGTCAGGTCGCGGACCACCGGGCCTGCGCCTGCGGTGAAATCCTGCAGGGGGTGAAAAAACCCTGGGACTGTAAGGTCTTTGGCACTGCCTGCACCCCCGAGCACCCCCTGGGCGCCTGCATGGTGTCTTCGGAGGGGGCCTGCGCGGCCTACTACAAGTATGGCCATGGTCGCCCCCACCCCGCCCCGCCGCCGCGTCGCCTGGCCCAGGTCTAAGCTTCGCCCGCCCCCGGTTCTACCCCAGTCCTGCCCTTGCCATGACGGTTTCTTTCCCTCGGTTTAGTCAACGGCCCCCTATGACCGACCCCACCGTGACCCTGGCCCACGGCAACGGTGGCCGAGCCATGCAAGACCTGATTACGGGTGTGCTGGTCAACCAGTTTCAGCCCCAGGGACCAACCGTCTTGGAAGATCAGGCCCGGCTGCCCCTGGCGGAGCTACTGACCCTGGGGGATCGCCTGGCCTTCACCACCGATTCCTTTGTGGTCGACCCCATCTTTTTCCCCGGTAGCGACATTGGCGCCCTAGCCGTGAACGGAACGGTGAATGATCTGGCGGTGAGCGGGGCGATCCCCTGCTACCTGACCTGCGCACTGATTTTAGAGGAGGGGCTGCCCATGGATACCCTCCGCCGGGTGGTCGAGAGCATGGCCCGGGCGGCCCAGCAGGCAGGAGTAACCATCGTTACCGGCGATACCAAGGTGGTGCCCCGGGGCGGCGCCGATAAGCTGTTTATTAACACCGCTGGCATTGGCGTGATGCGATCGGGGGTAACGCCTGCGGCCACCCAACTGCAGCCCGGGGATGTGGTGCTGGTCAATGGCCCCATCGGTAACCACGGGGCCGCCATTCTAGTGGCACGGGGTGAGCTGGCCCTCGAAACCGATCTACAGAGCGATTGCCAGCCCCTCCACGGCCTGGTTGAGGCCATTGTCGCCGTTTGTCCTGAGGTGAGGGCCATGCGAGATGCCACCCGAGGGGGCCTGGCCACGGTGCTGAACGAGTTTGCCGATAGCGCCCAGGTGGGTATTCGCCTGCTGGAGGAACAACTGCCGGTGGAGGCAGCGGTCGAGGGACTGTGCGAGCTGCTGGGTCTGGACCCCCTCTACCTGGCCAATGAGGGCAAGGTGGTGGTGGTGGTGCCGCCGGATCGGGCCGCGGCGGTGCTGGCCGCCATGCGATCGCACCCCCTGGGCACCCACAGCCAAATCATTGGCGAGGTGACCCAGGGCTCGGGGGTTTACCTCAAAACGGGCTTTGGCACCGAGCGCATCATTGATCGACTTGTAGACGACCAACTCCCGAGGATTTGCTAATGCACGAACTGGGCATTACCCAAACCATTGTGGCCATTGCCGTGGACCATGCCGGGGGAGCCCGGGTGCGCCGCATTGCCCTGGAAATTGGCCAACTCAGCGCCGTTATGCCCGAAGCCATTCGGTTTTGTTTTGATGTCTGCGCCCAGGGCACCGTGGTCGAAGGAGCCACCCTGGAAATTCTAGAACCCTCCGGCCTGGGGCAATGCCGCCAGTGCGGCCAACGGCTAGCGCTGAGCCAACCCTTTGGGGTGTGCCCCTGTGGCAGCACCCAGGTAGACATTATCCAAGGCCAAGAACTTAACCTGAAGGAAATGGAGATCGATTAGCCATGTGCGTCACCTGCGGCTGCTCCGACGGAGCCCAAACCACCTACACCCCAGTCGGTCTAGACCGGGGCGAGACCCCGGCCGCCGCCAGTACCCACACCCATCGGCTGGCCGATGGCACCCTGGTCACCCACACCCACGCCCCAGTGCATCCGGCCGCCGCCCCGGCTCAGGGCCATCACCATCGCCCTGGTCAGCCCCAGGGCACCCACCTCAGCCTAGAGCAAAATCTACTGGCCAAAAACGACCTGATCGCCGCCCAAAATCGAGGCTGGCTCAGGGGTCGGCGGATTACGGCGCTGAACCTGGTCAGTTCGCCGGGGGCTGGCAAAACCACCCTGCTGGTTAAAACCATTCAGGATTTGCAGGGCGAGTTTCCCATTGCGGTGATTGAGGGCGACCAGGAAACCACTCAGGATGCCGAGCGGATTGCCGCCACCGGCTGCCCCACCCTGCAGGTTAACACCGGCACCGGCTGCCACCTGGAAGCGGCCATGATCGAGCGCGGCCTAGAACAGCTCAACCCACCCCCCCAATCCCTGCTGTTGATTGAGAACGTGGGTAATCTGGTTTGCCCGGCCCTATTTGACCTGGGCGAAGGGGCCAAGGTGGCCATGCTCTCGGTGACCGAGGGCGAAGATAAACCGATGAAGTATCCCCACCTGTTTCGGGCTAGCCAGGTGATGGTGCTGACTAAGCTAGACCTGTTGCCCTACGTCCGCTTTGATGTGGACCGCTGTTGCTCCTATGCTCGCCAGGTCAACCCAGATCTGATTATTTTCCAGGTCTCTGCGGTCTCCGGTGTTGGTCTGGAGGCCTGGTACGATTGGCTGCGGGCCCAGCGCTAGGGCCGCGGGTACGTGAGCATTCCCCACAGTTAACAGAGTTAACCAGGATCGTGGCCGGGGGGTGCCGCCCGCCGCGGCCTGCCCCGGGTGAGGATGCCTTGCCGGGGGCTAAACAGTAACGCCAGTAAAAAACCACCGAATACGGTTAACCCGATCGCCGGCCCAGAGGGAATATCCAAGTAATAACTGAGGTACATGCCAACCCAGCCAAACCCCACTCCAAAAACGGATCCCAGGGCCATCATCCAGTGCAGTTCTTTGACCAGCAGATAGGCGGTCGCGGCCGGGCCCACCATCAGGGCTACCACCAGAATCACCCCGACGGTTTTGATGCCAGCAATGATTGCCAGGGTAATGGCGGCCATCAGCCCTAGGTTGAGGGTTTGTACCGGCAAACCCAGGGCTTCAGCCCCCAAAGGGTCGAAGGTAAAAAACAGCAGTTCTTTATAAAACAGCCTCACCCCAACCAGAAGCACCACGGTGATCAGGGCAATTTGCTGGACATCCCCTGGGCCAATGCTGAGAATATCCCCAAACAACAGCTGATCCAGATCCACCCGGCTGCGGAACACCGTCATCAGGGTAATGCCCAGGGAAAAGAAGGTGGAAAAGGTAATCGCCATGGCCGTATCAGCCTTGATTCGGGACTGGCTGCGAATCCAGGTAATGACGAAGGTACTCAACAGGCCCAGGGCAAAGGCCCCTGCCAGGATGGGCAGGTTGAAAAAATGGGCGATCGCTAACCCCGGTAGTACCCCGTGGGCAACCACATCCCCTAGCATGGCCAACCGCTGCACGATCAGGTAGGTGCCCAGGATAGGGCAGAGAATCCCGACTAATAGGCTGGCCACCAGGGCCTGACGCATAAAGTCGTAATCTAAAGGGGCTAGTAGCCAGTCCATAGGGCCAAATCTCTCGCTCCAGATGATGACGCGGGAATGGGGCCAGAAATCTCAACGGGCACTGGCCCGCCGCGGTAGACCACTGGCCACCTCCATGCCATTCAATCCCAGGGCATCGGCGTAGCGCTGAATGCACACTCCGCTGGGCATAGAGGCCGGAATACTGCGAAAGTCTCCCGTTTCAATGGCTTGAATCAGTTGGGGGCTGAGGGAACTGGGGTGGGCAACATCCGTAATTTTGAGTCCCTGCTCCTGCCGCACCTGCCGCAAATAGGCGGCGATTTCCAGGAACCGGGCTTGTTCTAAGGCTTTGCTTTGTTTGGCATCGGGCTCAGGGGGGTGCTGAGGATAGGTCATCACGGTACGATTTCAGGAACACTGCTCCGTTTTAGGCATACGGTAGATCTCAGGGAACTCATTCCCCCCAAATTAGAGCTTGGGGTTGGCAAAATCAAGGCAAAAAGGGGGGGATTTGGATTAACTTAATGACTCACCGCTGACACAGGGTAACGTCAAAGGGCGTCGGTGGGGGGCGGTTCGCCAGATAATCCTGGGCCCATTGGCAGGCAAAGGTCAGGTAATCAACGGTCAAGCTTTGCGGCAAATTCCACAGCGCTAGGGTCCGGTCAAAGGAACCGGTCAGCAACTGGGAGCCATCGGCACTGAAACTGATGTGTCTGACCCGTCCTTGGTGACCGGGGAGCACCCGTAGAACCTGGCCGGTTTCTAAATCAATCAATTTAACCTGCCAGGCCCCCACATTCTGTTGCCAAATCACCGTCGCCAACCGACGACCATCGGGGCTAAAGGCCACGGTGCTGATAAAGTCGGCCTCTTGCAGATCGGGAGTTACTGTTTTCAGCAACTGCCCCTCCAGGTTCCACAACCGCAGCATTTGGTTGTTTACGGTAGCCAGGGTCTGACCGTCTGGGCTAAAGGCTAAATTCAGCACCCGGCCGACCTCCAGCCTGCCCAGGGGATGTAATTGTTCTCCCTGAAGGCTCCACAGTTGCAGCGAGGTTTCTCCGATAGCGGCCAGCCGGGTGCCATCGGAGCTAAACTGCGGAGCGGCAGTGGAGTTCTGACCGACCTGGCGGGTGTGGAGCAGCTTACCCTGACGATTCCATAGGTTGAGGGTGCCACTCAGACTGGTCGACGCGATCAAATTCCCATCGGGGCTGATGGTAACCCCATAGACGGCATCGGGATGGCCCCTCAGGGTGTGGAGCAGCTTACCCTCCAAACTCCACAGTTTGACGGTATTGTCGGCACTGCCAGAGGCGACATACTGGCCATCGGGACTCACCGCCACCGCCCAGGCTTCAACCCCATGGCTCCCGAGGGTCCGCAGCAGGTCACCCTGGCGATTCCAGAGGCGAATCTGCCCCCCCAGGCTGGCCGACACCAGGCGATTGCCGGTGGAGTCAAAGACTACCTGGGTAATGTAATCGCCGCCCGTATCAAGGCGCTGGACCAGGGGATGGGTGGTCTGCCATAGGCGCAGGGAGTTATCCCAACTGGCCGTGGCGATGGTGCGGTTATCGGGGCTAATATCGACGCCCCAAACATTACCCGTGTGGCCCCGCAGGGTTTTGATCAGAGTGCCGTTGGGGCGCCACACTCGGACTGTCTGATCCACGCTGGTGGACACTAGGAAGGCGCCATCGGGGCTTACCCGAACGCCCCAAATGGGCCCTTGATGTCCCTCCAGGGTTCGCAGCAGGGTGCCATCGGCTCGCCATAGCTTCAGGGTTTGGTCGTCGCCGGCGGTGACCAGCCAGCTGCCATCGGGGGCAAAGGCCACGGCCCAGACCGGCCCCTGATGCCCTGCCAAGGTGCTCAATAGGCGGCCCTGGCGATCCCACAATTTAGCGGTTCCATCGGTGCTGGCCGTGGCGAGGAGTTGGCCATCGGCCCTGACCGCCACCCCATAGACAGGGGCCTGATGGGCGTTAAGGGTGTCCAGCAGTTGTCCCTGGCGATTCCACCGTTTCACCGTACCATCCTGACTCGCGGTCAACAGAAACTCCCCATCGGCGCTGTAGGTAATTGACCACACCGCTACCGAATGACCGGTTAGGGTCGCCAGTCGCTGCCCCGCCGGCGTCCACAGCGCCCCATAGCCTCCACCTCCGGCCACGGCAATGTGCTCACCCCTGGGGTCGTAGGCGACAGCATAGAGTTCGGTCCCCTGGACCTCGATGGTATCCACCAATGCACCGGTGACCTGCCAAATCTTGAATTGGTTGTCGGCACTGACCGAAACCATGCGCTGGCCATCGGGGGAAATCGCCACGCCATTGACATTATCGCTATGGCCAATCAACTGGTTGCGTTCTTCTGCACCGTAGACAGCCTGCCGCAGGGCAAAGTCAGTTGCTAGCCGAATCTCCTGGGGCAAGGGCGGCTGTCGTGGCAGTTTACGCAGTCGCTCTTCAGCTTGAATGGCATCCACCAGGGCCTCTAGCCGACGGTTAGCGATGAACTGAGCTTGGGAAGAAGCGGCCAAGGCGCGAATGGTTTCTTGCTGGGTTTGCACCTGGGCGGAGAGAGCCCGGCGAAACTGCCAAAAGGCCAGCCCCCCCAGCCCCAGACTCACCAGCAGGGCCAGACTCAGCACGCCTAGGAGCCGCTTTTGCAGTTGGCCCACCTGCCGCTCCTGGAGCAGTTTAGCTTCGACTTCCCTGGCCTTGGCCAGTTCCAGAGAGGTTTCAAGAATTTGCCGATCCAGGGTTTCACTGGCAGCCAAAAACTCCAGATCTTCCTCCGTCAGGCGTTTGCCCCGAGCCCATTGACGAGCCCGCTCAAGGGCCTGACCACGCAACAGTTGGGAGTCATCCTGGCGGTTGGAGGCAATCCAGGCATTGAACATGGAAGCGTAGGGACGCAGGTTCGCCAGTTGTTCCGCCACCCAAGCTGGATTAAAAACCTCACGATAGAGGCGGTTCTTGACGGCTAAAGTCCCCTGGCGATACACCACCAGCCCCGATAACAGCAACCGACTTTTGAGTTTCAATTTCGAAACTTCTTCACTAATCCCAACAATTAATTTTATGTT
>DVEE01000039.1 GCA_015295885.1 Leptolyngbyaceae cyanobacterium M65_K2018_010 | reverse complement strand
TATCCTGAATCACGCAATCCCCTTATTAAAAAGCGATGACTACTTTATTCAAACCTACTACCTCAACCGATATTCTGATCGTGGACGACGAAGCTGACATCGGTCTGCTGATAGAAGGCATTCTCAGCGACGAAGGCTTTAAGACGCGCAAGGCCCTGAACGCCGACAAGGCGGTTACCCTGGCGGTTCCGGCCGATTACACAACCCTGCTAGTGGTGCTACAGGGGGCAGTGCGGGTGGGCGAGTCCGAGCCTATCACCGAAGCCCAGGTGGGGATTTGCGATCGCGTCGGCAACCAGCTCATCCTCCATAGTTTGGTAGATACCAAGGCGTTACTCCTTTGCGGTGAACCCATTGCAGAGCCCATTGTTGGCCAGGGCCCCTTTGTGATGAATAGTCCGGCGGAAATTTACCAGGCCATGGCCGATTACCAGAGCGGCAAAATGGGATCCTTAGCCCCGAATGATTAGCCCCGCATTCACTGTCGCACCATGGCACGATTTAACTGGACCGGGTTCAGACGGTTTTGGACGATCGCCCGGACCTACTGGTTGGGCGAGGAAAAATGGAAAGCCGGCGGCCTACTGCTGTTGATCGGCCTATTTTTGCTGGGCTATACCGGCCTCAGCGTGGTGCTCAATAACAAACGCGGCGTCCTGATTTCGGCCCTGTCCGCCCAGGATGAATCCCGCTTTTGGCAAACGGTATGGGTATTTCTAGGGGTGTTGGTCGCCTACGCGCCCCTGCTGGCTGGCTACGACTACCTGCAAAAGCGGCTAGGGCTGGAGTGGCGGCGCTGGCTTACGGGCCAGTTTGTGGGGGATTATTTTCGCGATCGCGCCTTCTACGCCATTCAGCAGTTCCAGCCCGACCTCGACAACCCCGACCAACGCCTCGCCGAAGATATCAGGAACTTCACCCAGCAGTCCCTGGCCCTGCTGCTCGTCGGAGTGAGTTCAGTCCTGCAGGTGATGGCTTTTAGCAGTGTGCTGTGGGGCATTTCTAGACCCCTGGTCGGGTTTCTGGTACTCTACGCCCTGGCCGGCACCCTGGTGACGGTATTGATCTTTGGTCAACCCCTGGTGCGGTTGAACTTTGAACAACTCAAAAAAGAGGCCAACTTTCGCTTCAGCCTGGTGAGAATTCGAGAAAATGCCGAGGCGATCGCCTTTTACCGGGGTGAAGCCCAGGAGGCTGGCCTGGTCAACCAGCGGTTTTTAGAAGCCTTCGAAAACTTTAAGCGGCTGATCATTTGGGAACTCAACCTGAATGCTCTGACCAACGCCTACGAGTTTATTCCCTTTATTCTGCCAGCCATCGTGGTTGCGCCAGCGGTGTTTGCCGGCGATCTCGAAGTGGGCAAAGTCTCCGAGGCCCAGGGCGCCTTTGTGCGGGTCTTCTTTTCCCTAAATGTGATTGTGGCCCGCTTCCAGGAACTGACCGCCTTTGGGGCTGGCATCGACCGCCTCTATAGCTTTGCCGAGGCCCTGACCCCCGTCGAGAGACAGGATAGTGAGGCAGAGCCGGGCGATCGCCCCACTATCGCGGTCTCCACCGCCGATCACCTGGCCCTGGAGCACCTCACTCTGCAGACCCCCAACTACCAGCGCACCCTGATAGAGAACCTCTGCCTAGCAGTTCCCTCGCCAGGTAGCCTCCTGATTGTCGGTCCCAGCGGTTGCGGCAAAAGCTCCCTGTTGAGGGCGATCGCCGGCCTGTGGAACTCGGGCCAGGGCACCATCCACCGCCCCGAGCTGGACCGCATTTTGTTCATCCCCCAAAAGCCCTACATGATCCTCGGCACCCTGCGAGACCAGTTGCTTTATCCCCACCCTAGTCAAACTGTGGAGGAAAGCACCCTCAAAGCAACGCTTGAAAAGGTGAACTTGGCTGACTTGGCCGATCGCTTTGGCGGCTTTGAGGCTATAGAAGAATGGGGCGATGTTCTCTCTCTGGGCGAACAACAACGGCTGACCTTCGCTCGCATTTTGCTAAACCAGCCTGATTTCGTCATTTTAGACGAAGCCACCAGTGCCCTGGATTTGCCCAACGAGGCCCAACTCTACAGCCATCTGGCCCATACTGGCATCACCTTCATCAGCGTCGGCCACCGAGAATCGCTCAAGGCCTATCACCAAAACCTGCTAGAGCTTCGGGCAGATCACCGTTGGGTGCTCAAATCCCTCGCCCCGCAAACCCGTATTTGAGCCCATGCCGCTGAACTAAGCCGACCTTGATCTACCCTGCAGAGGGTTTCACCTTAAAAAAATAGCCCCCCGGGCGGGCGGCTAGATATCCGGTAGATGCAAGAGTAATCCGGGATCAACAACCCACAACAGGGAGCTATCGACCCTTAGGCCCTAGGTCGTCGGTCCAGTGCGACTAGAAGCCTAGTTCTCGATCCAGTAACATGGCCTACATCTCATCGAGAAATCGGGCTTCTGTAAGTTGTTAGGCATTCCGTTAGGCATTCAAACTGGGCCCGTATGATTGCCCTCTTGCTGTACTAAGCGTTTTCCTTCGTAGACTCCTCCTCGGACTTACGCCGCAAAGACGCTATGCCCATGCCCACCAGACCAGGGAGTAGAGCGGGGGTTGGCACAGCCCGAACCGATAGAGACCAACTGCTGAGCTCACGAAAATTCATCTGAGATGTAAATTGACCTACCGCTGGTGTTGTTTGTCCATGCCGCGCAAAAAAACCTTCAAATGCTGTAGAAGAGCCCGTGTTGGTATCGAGTATAAAATTCGTTAAGGTGAATTGCACATCATTGAGTTCACTCAGCAAGGGCGGCAAGTTAATAAAACTAATGAAGTTGTCCTGTGGTGCCGCCAGAGAGAAGATTCCAGCTCCATTATCAACGAGGTTCAAATCCAGGATTGTGGCCAGAGGCCCAACCCCCGTAAAACTACCGGTACCCAGTCCTGATTCAATCGGTTGAACAGGTAATGTGATCTGCCCAATGGTAATACTATCGGGGGTAAAATTTAGTGAACCAGTGGTTGCATCAAAGGAAACCCCTCCATTGGGTAAGGAGGAAAAGTCAATCATGCTACCTACAGCAATGGCAGCTGCTTCAGCAGGAGCCGAGGTGGCTACCAGCATAGGAATTATTGAGCCGACAAGCACCGTACCTGTCGCTAGAGTTCGTAGTGACATGGCTAATTATTTACCTCGTTTCAGGATTAGTGAGTTTGTTTGTGCCATCAACCTGACATTGCAATCACTGAACTAGGGTATGTAACTTGACACACCCAAAGCCAGTCAGGTTAGCCTGTAGATGACTATCCTTAAAAGCCAGCCCGTAGTTTTCGCAAAGCGATGCTTGGTTAGATGAAGTACAACAGAGTTTCTAATGCATAAGCATTGCATTCATCTCTGTATGATCACGCCAACCAAAAGCACTCTACAGGCTTGCCAGGAATGAGATAGGTTGCCGTTGCAATAGAAATATTCCAGCCAGAAACTACTCGCACTAGTAGTACGAAAATCTACCAACGGCAAGGAAATTACCGACTGGCAAGACAGTCGAAAGCTGGAATATCCAGTCTGCAATGGAGACACCAGAGCCTATCAGCCAACTGGCTAAAAAGCCTGACATCCAGTGCCCTTGATAAGAAAGAGAAGAAAGACCTACTAAAGAGGCTTGTAGCTGCACATAAAGATGTAATTGGGCCGAAAGAGAGGAATAGGTTCAACCCTTCTTCTCAGCCACTCTCCCGGGAAGTCTTAGCTAACCCAGGAACTTGTAGCTGCACTAGAGAGGTGCGGACAGCAAGGAAGCACTGTACTATCGGTAACTTCACTGCGCCCTACTCTGCCAAGTCAAAAGTGAGCAGAGCAAATGTAGTTGCACTAATGTAGCTGCACAGGTCAATGTAGATGTAGATCGTCTCAGATCGTTGTAGATACAGATGCCTTCAGCAAAGATACTGAAGTATCTATACGGATACTATACAGGATAGTACGTGGTTTTACCGGGGTAGGACCAGACTCAAGGGAAGCTTCATCATTTCTTTAAACTACCGGTAGCAACCAACGGCTCGCTTTGGGGCTGCCAAAAGAAGCGCTGATACCCACCCCGGCCATCGGCAACCGCCGCCAGTACAATGAAACCAGCCGACTCATAGCCCCCATCTGGTGGGTGCTGCACTGATTCGCCATGCCAACCGTCACCTTTCCCCTCTCCTATCTGCAACGGCTGACCGCCACCCCGGCCCCCTTGTTGGAACAGCTCGCCTTTGAATACGGCTTAGATGCCACTCTCCAGGATCAGGACCTGGAAGTGGAAGTTACCGCCGAACGCCCCGACTTACTCGCCGCTGAGGGCTTTACCCGAGCGATTAATATCTACAGTGGTCATCCACGTACCATCCCTGCTCACTTGCCCTGCTCAGGGCTGACGGTTACGGTGTTGCCGCCGGTGCAGCCCCTCCGCCCCTACCTGGCGGCGCTGGTGGTGCATAACGCCCATCTGGAAGATGGCGGGCTAGAGGTGCTGATTCAGTTTCAGGAGAAGGTGACCCAGACCTTTGGCCGCCAACGCAAGAAAATTGCCATCGGCGTCTACGACCTAGACCAGATTCAAGGGAATCTTACCTACACCGCGGTACCCCAAGACCAACTGTGCTTTGTGCCCCTGCATAGCCCCCAGCCGATGACCGGCCGGCAAATTTTAACCGACCACCCCTCCGGCCGCCTCTACGGCCATACCCTCCCTGCCAGTGACCTGGTTCCCGTCCTCAGGGATGCCCAGGGTACCATCCTCTCGATGCCCCCGATTATCAACGCCGCCGGGGTAGGGGACATTACCCCCAGCACCCGCAACCTGTTCATTGATGTGACGGGGATTCTGGAACAGACGGTGATGGAAACGGCCAACATCCTGGCCCATAACTTTTTAGATACCGGGGCTGAAGTCCGAAGGGTTACCATTCAAGCGGGAACGGAGACCCTGACCACGCCCAACCTCGAGAGTCGGCCCGTGAAATTTTCGGCGCGGTTTTTGAATGAGATCATGGGTACAGCCATTCCCAAGGCCAAGCTGGGGCAAGTGCTAGCCCGCATGGATTTAGAGGTCAGTGGCACCGATGTGGTCTACGTGCCCACCTATCGCACCGATATTTTTAGTGAAGTAGACCTGGCCGGTGACCTGCTGGTGGCCCTGGGGATTGAGACCTTGCCAGCCGAACCCCTAGCGGTTAAATTTCACCTGGGAGCCGCTGACCCCCTACGGCAGTTTGTGCTGCAGGTGAGCGATTTGGCCCAGCGCATGGGGCTGATGGAGGTGAAAAGCCATATTCTCACTGACCCAGATATTCTGACCTGGTTTTCTCCCCTTTATCTGCAAACCAGTAATGCCAAAAGCCGTACCGCCAGTGCCACCCGCACCACCCTGCAAGGGGGCCTGTTGGATATCCTCTCGCGCAATATCAACGCGCCAAAGCCTATCAATATTTACGAAACGGGGGAGGTGCTGAACCTTGGCCCCAACGGCTTAGTCCTAGAAAGCTATGGTTGGGGATTCGCCAGTCTCGATGCCCGGGCCTCTTTTTCTACGGCAAAGGCCTACGTGCAAACCCTACTAAAGGGGTTGGGGTTAACCTTTTCCCTGGCCGAGGGGCAGGCTCCCTACTACATTGCCGGTCGCAGCGCAGTAGTCCAAGTGGGGGGTGCAGAGGTCGGTCAATTTGGAGAAGTGCATCCAGAATTGTTAAATTACTTTTCCTTCCCGGAGCCGATCTGCGCCGGGGAATTAAACCTGGGTCGGCTGTTGCAATTCCGATAGGGGCCTGAACCCCAGGGGGCTTTCTGCCAGAGAAAGCCCCTGGAGGGTAGGCGATGGCTCGATGCCTGGGACCTGACTAGTTATTCTACTTCGCTGCCTGCCGCCGGGATGGGCTCGGCGGGGTCAGATCCCGGGGTAGTATCATCCCCTGGGGCATAGGTGACCTCGGTTTCTTGCTTCACGGTTAAGAACCGAATCACTTCATCGCTCAGGCGCATCGCCCGTTCTAGGGGAGCGACTGCCGTACCAGGGGCAGTGTAGTTCATTTGAATGTAGATGCCTTCGCGGTTGCGATCGATCTCGTAGGCTAACCGGCGCTTACCCCGGTGTTGGGTTTCCAGAATTGCCGCACCCTGGTCTTTGAGTAAGGTCTGATATTTACCAATGGTTGAGTCCACCACCTCTTCGTTGAGGTCGGGACGCAAAATGTACATGGTTTCGTACATGTATGATTTCATGAAGGCTCCTTATGGACGTAAATGGCCTTTACTCTTCTAAAAACAGCGATGACTACCAGTTAGCTTCCGGCTAGGGAACCTGAAGCGGCCTCGCTGTCGTTCCAATCAGGTAAAGACAAGGATTTACAATTATACCAAGCTTTGGCAGGTAGTATGGCACAGCGCTTTGTTCGAGTTCAGTCCCAAACCGGGCAGCTCCACTATGGGCTGTTGCACCCAGACCGGCGGGTGCAGGTGTTAGATGCGCCGCCCTGGCTGCAGGGGCAACCCACGGAAACTGAGTTGCTGCCCAATCAATATACAATTCTGGCTCCCTGCGCGCCGTCTAAGGTGGTGGCCGTGGGGAAAAACTATGCCGACCATGCGGCGGAAATGGGCACCGCCCCTCCGGCTGAACCGCTCATCTTTATCAAGCCCTCGACTGCGGTGACCTCGGCCGGGGCGCCGATTTACTATCCACCCCAGACCCAGCAGGTTGACTACGAAGGGGAATTAGCCCTGATTATTGGCGATCGCTGTGCCCAACTGCCACCTGAGCTGGCCCAAACTAAAATTTGGGGCTATACCATTGCCAACGATGTCACCGCCCGTGATCTCCAGAAGCGAGACGGGCAGTGGACCCGGGCTAAAGGATTTGATTCCTTTTGTCCCCTGGGACCCTGGATCGTCCGGGAGATCAACCCGGCGGCCCGGCTGCAAACCTTCCTCAATGGTGAGACTCAGCCGGTGCAGTCGGCCTCCCTGGACACCATGCTGTTCAAGCCAGCCCAAATTGTGGCCTACATCAGCAGCGTTATGACCCTACTACCCGGTGATGTGATTTTGACCGGCACACCCGCTGGGGTTGGCCCCCTGGCCATCGGCGATCAGGTACGGGTTGAAATTGAAGGCATTGGCGCCCTGGAGAATACTGTGGTGGCTCGGCCCGAAACGATTTCCCCAGCGCGAAGCTAACGTACCTGCATATGCACGGCGTCGGAAATGGTGGGAATTTCGGCATACTCGCCGCGCAGGGTTTGGACCAGGGAGTAGCCCACGGAAACCAGCATACCTAGGAAAAGTACGTTGGCCAGGGTGTTGTTCAACAGCGCTCCAAACAGGTTGGGATCCAACAAGCTCAGAATGAGGCCGCACACGGCCAGAATGAAGCTCAGCAAAATGGCCTGCATGGTGTTGAAGCGAATGAAGCGACTGATGCTTTCGTTGCGCACCACCAGCAGGATAAGGGCAAAGAACACAATCAAGCCAAAGAAGGGAATGGTACGTTCTAGCTGGCCATACACCTGAATCAGGGGAGCTAAAGGGATCAGCAAAAAGCCGAAAATGGGGAACTGGTTGATTAACTGAATGCCAAAGGGCAACCCTGAAGTCACGGGCAGCACGTAGGGCAGGGCGGCAAACAGGCGATCGGTAATGGTGGGGGAACTGCTCCAATTCATGGGTTTCTCCGGTGGTCGGCGATCAATGGCATAGCTTTACCATATCGCAAATTCCTTCGCAGCCGGTTGCCCTCAAGCCTGCTGAGTGCTTGAGCGCCTAGGCTTCCAGAGCCTGGCCGCGGCCATACTCGCCAGGACTCCGCACATCTAGGATGGGCCCTGGGGCCTGCCAGAATTCTTCAAGGGTTAGGGGCTTCACCATGGAACCCGGTCATCACCACGATCTGATCCTAATCGGTGCCTGGGGATTTGTAGGGAGCGTCACTTCGCCGAGCAGGGTGGCTTGGGGATAACCCTGGTCACGCAGCTGGGCCACACAGGCGGTCGCCTGATCCGCTGGCACCGTGGCTAGGAGCCCCCCCGCCGTTTGGGGGTCAAACAGGAGGGGAAAGTCGGGGTGGTGAGTGTAGGCCGAACCATTGGCGATGGCGGCGGCGGCCTCTAGGTTTTGGGGGTAGAGCGTACTGACCCATCCCTGGGCCAGGGTCTCGCGGGCCCCCGGTAGAATCGGCAAAGCCGCCAAGTCCAGCTCCACATTCACCGGGGCCGCCCGAGCCATTTCTAGTCCATGGCCGACCAAGCCAAAGCCCGTTACATCGGTACAGGCGGTGGCCTGGTGCGATCGCAGGATGGCCGCCGCCGCCTGGTTGGACGTGACCATGGCCGCGATCGCCGCTTCGATCCACCGCCCCTTAGCCCGTTGCTGCATATCGGCCGCAAACAGGGTGCCGGTGCCCAGGGCCTGGGTCAAAATCAGTCGATCCCCCACCTGCAGGCCCCCCTTGCGGAGCAGTTGATCGGCCGGGGCTAACCCATTGCAGGCAAACCCCAGAGCCAACTGGGGCCCCAGGGTAGTATGGCCCCCCACCAGGGGAGTCGCCGTTGGTCGCAGTCCCTTGAGAGTACCGGCCAGCAGGTGATACAGAATCTCCACTTGCTTGGGCGGAGTGGCGTAGGGCAACTGCACCATAGCCAGCACACTGTGGGGAGTCGCCCCCATGGCATAGAGGTCGCTGAGGCCATGCTTGAGGGCAATTTGGGCGAAGACAAAGGGGTCTTCCACCAGGGCCGGGAAAAAATCCACCGTATGAACCATCACCTGACCCGGGGGAACTGCCATTACCGCGGCATCATCGGGAGACTCCAGGCCGATGATCACAGCCGGGCTGGGGCCACTCAACTCTGGCCGGTCCTGGCGCAGCCGTTGCAGGGCCTGGGAGAGGGCATGCGCGCCTACCTTGGCGCCACAACCGGCACAGGGCGGCGGGGGCGAACCCCCATCGGGGAAGAGGGGCAAGGGGAGGGAGGCTGGGACAGCCATCGCAGGAAAGTCTGTGAACAGGGCCATAAATTTGCGGTCGATGTGGTCCTTCCAGCGGCGGCAAAGGGGGGACTCAAAGGCCAAGGGCCCCCAGGCCGCAATGGTTTTGCCATACCCCACATCGATCAGGTTGAGGAACTCCCGCTGGGGACGGAAAGGTTTTAGGGGCCGTCCCTGCAGCCGACGCAGGAGATTTTCAAATAACGGTGGCCCCTGGCGCACCGCAAAGACCCCCGCCTTGGGCCGGGGATGGTTCACCATAGTAGCCACATCCCCGGCGGCAAACACCTGGGGATGGGAGAGGGTTTGGAGGGTATCGCCCACCTGAATAAAGCCCTGGGCATCCAGGCTCAACCCCGACCCTTGCAGCCAAGGGGGGGCGGCAGCGCTGGTGACCCAAAAGATCCGATCACACCTCACCGGCACCCCCGCCCCGCCATGGATGAGGAGCGACCCGGTCGTCCGATCCTGGGTAATGGCCTCTACCGGTTCCCCTAAATGCAGGTGAATGCCCCGCGATCGGCAAATATGCTGCAGCCGTCGTCGGGTCCAGGAATTGCGTCCCGGGGCCAGCTCCGCCCCCCGGTGGAAGAGATGAAACTGCGCCTGCTCCCCAGGCTGGCCCCGGGCGTGCAGCCGTTGGCAAAGCCGTTCTTGCATACTCAGGGTTAGCTCTACGCCCCCCACCCCGCCGCCGACCACGGCCAGCGTCAGAGGCCGTGGGGGAAACCTATCGACCTCTTCAAGCAGTTGGTTCCAGCCTTGCAGCAATTGGGACACGGGCTTAGCGGGGATGACATAGTCCGCCGCTCCAGGCACGGTGGCGGTGGCTGGGGTGCTCCCCGTATCGATGGACAGCAGATCAAAGGCCACCGGTGGGTGGTGGGCGCACAGCACTCGCTGCTGATCCAGATCCAGCCCAATCACCCGATCCCTCAGCAGGCGGCATTGGGCAAACCGGGTCAACGGCCGCAAATCAATATGGGATTCATCAAATCCATAGCGGCCAGCGATATGGCTGGGCAACATGCCTGAATAGGGCGTATCCACCACATCCGTAATCAAGGTCAACTGGATACCCGGCAGCCGTAGCATACCGAATCGACGGAGCACCAGGGCATGGGTATGACCACCACCGACCAGCACAACATCGGTGGTAATGGGAGGAGCGGTCTGCATGATCACACCGAGGAAGCGGGGAAGGAGAGTCGAAGATTGCTACAGCAACGCTGGGCCTGAGTTCTCGGTCCCCTCCGCCAGGGGTGGCCTCAGGGCCAGGTATAAACTGGCACCGACCAGGGGTAAGGCTATCACCCCGGCCCAAACCCACGGTTGAGCCAGGCCCCGACGGGCCATGTCGTCTCCGAGCAGAGCAGGGAACAACAGCCATAGGGTGCAGAAGTCCAGGGTCATGACATGGATGAAGCGGCTAGTCTGCCACTGCTGCCAGAAGTCGAACCAATCCCCCTGGAGCCCGCCCCAGGTGAGCAGGGCGATCGCCCCAGTCGCTAGTATCCCCCCCAGCCAACCCGCATCAACCAGCCGCAGCCCAGGGCCCTTGGGGCCTAGAAAGGTGGGGTTGGGCGATCGCAGAGCCAGGTAAGGCAGTAGGGCAAAGGCACCTGCCGCAAAGGATGCCAGCACAAAGGGCCAGGCCCATAGTTTTTGCCCCCGACCATCGATCAACACTACACCCAACACTACACCGGCATACACCATGGGCCAGAGGCCCATGGCATTGAACAGAGCGATCACAGCCGGGTTGATCCCCGCCCAGTTCCCCGTCGAGAGTCGCCGGATTAGATCCCAGGTCTCGGGCTGTTCAGGGGGAGCCCACCTAACGGCATAGACAATCAACCCCAACCAAAGGGTCCCAAAAAGCAGTTTTGCCATGACGGGGCCAGTGCTAAGTTTCACTCCAAATTATCAAACAAACTCAATAATGCCTGACAGCCCCCCAAAAACGAACTACCCTGGATTCAGGATTTATAGCTTAGCCCAAGGTGAAACGTTAAAAAATATTTAAAAATCCTTTGAGTTGTAAATTATTTCTCGTTTTGGTGTTTCCAGGTTCTATATATCAATGGACTGCTGGATTGGTCAGCGTTTCAATTTAATGAACCCTTAAAACCCTATTAACTTTAGCTGATTTCTGCTCCGATTCAGCGGTTTGGTCGGTAAAACACAAAAGTTTCTCCCCCCTCAGCCGGCCCCAGGATTGAGTCAAGCCTTTAGTAAACCCATTTGTCCCTGCCTATAGAGGGGATCCTACCGTGCCACCCGTCGCATTACGTGGGTCTAGCCCGTCGCCAGCCCGCTATCGCAGCACCATGCATACCCAGTACTTTTTAGAGCTTTACGAAGCGGGCTACCGAGACTTTGTCGGTATTCAGTTGGCAGGGGTAGATTTGACCCGTCATATTCTTGTTGAGGTGAATCTGAGTCGTTCGAACCTGAAAGGGGCCAACCTCAGCCGCTCATTTTTAACCCAGGCCAATTTAGACCAGGCCAATCTAAACTGGGCCAATTTAAGCTTCGCCAAAATGAGCGAAACGAGCCTGCGGGGAGCTGACCTGACCAGGGTTGATTTGCGGGGAGGATTTCTGGTCAGGGCTGACTTAAGCCAAGCCCAACTGAGTGGGGCCGACCTCTGCCACGTCAACCTCAGGCAAGCCAAGCTGGTAGGCACTAACCTGTGTGGGGCCAACCTGCGCGGGGCCAATCTGCGCGGAGCCAATTTAGCCGAGGCCAATTTAGCCTGGGCCCATCTGACCGGCATTCGGCTGAGTGGGGCCGCCTTGGATCAAACCTGTTTGGCCGGCGTTAACCTGGCCGGGGCCTGGTTGAATGGCGTTGACCTCAGCGGTCTGGACCTGTCCGGGGTGAATTTGAGCGAGGCCAAGCTGAATGGGGCCATCCTCAACCACACGAATCTCAGCTCAGCCAATCTGACCCACACCACCATGCGAGGCGTCTCCCTGGTAGGGGCCAATCTCTCTGGGGCCAACCTAACGGGGGCGGTGCTTTGGCATAGCAACCTGGATGGGGTCGATCTGTCCCGGGCCGATTTGACCCGGGCCCACCTGGGTGAAGCTTCCCTGCGAGCCGCCCAGGTAGAAGGGACCGAGTTTACGGAATCCGTATTGCCGGCGGCCGCCAAGGCCTACCTCTATGCCGCCGTGCATGGGGAGACCCGTTGCACCCATCGGCCCGCCCGCGAAACCCTGGATCGGTGTGAATTTATCGAAAAACTGCTGCTTTGATTTAATCCAAACCGGCCCCGGTTCAGACGGCCTGTTGCCGGGGGGCACGGCCTATTCGACAACCCGCAGCTTACCCTGCTTGATGGCCTCGAAGACCCGTTCAGCCAGAGCTTGATCCTGGCTACTGAGTTGGGCTTCGCTGAGCAACACCTGCATCAGATCATGCTGCACCTGGCGGGTAATGCGGCGCTCGGCGAAAATTTGGTCCACGATGGCTTGCAGGGAGGAGCGGGGGGGAGTGATCATGGGAACTTCCAGGGATAACCAGGTCTATTTCTACTATCGGATGGGTCTAGCCCGCTGGCTGTGACAGCCCCAAGGGGCGTCCGTGATAGGCCGCACTAGCCCCGGTGACTGGGATCACAGGCGGCCCGCTGGGAGCCGCCAAGGTTGAGAAAGGTAACCGTAGCCGCGCCGTTGCCCCTGGGGACCAAGCCCGCCTGATAGAGTAGAAAGTTGGGTCAAAA
>DVEE01000465.1 GCA_015295885.1 Leptolyngbyaceae cyanobacterium M65_K2018_010 | reverse complement strand
GCCTCCTGAAGGCTGCCAAAGGGCAATTAATCGAGGTGCCCTAAAAAATAACTTGGTTGAATAACCTTAGCCTTGAGGCTAATCCTTCGCTGATTGTAACAGCCTTTTATGGCTTCTGACGCGAAATGATAAGCGCCTGAATATCCACAGATGCTATGCCTGGGTAATCGGTGTTTTCGAGGGATTTTTTGCTCTGAGAAGCTTAAGAAAGGTGAATAGCCGAACGCCTGACTAACCGGCTGCTAGAGAATGGCTGCATTAGTTTTAACTGAGGCAACAACCCCTAAGCAGCGTCTTGCTAGGGCTCTTTTCCAGGCTGCTTAGGGAGCATATTGATATTGAGGATATTAAGGCTGTTTTCTTGCATGGGTTATCTAGCACTGGGAGTTGACCACGATGGAAATTAAAGAATTATTGACTGGCTTTGCCCAGCTCACCCTGTTTTCCGTGATGCTTTCCATGGGAATGAGCCTGGGGTTTGAGGGCATTACCTTGTTGTGGCGACGACCAGGACTCCTGGTGCGTAGCTTCCTGGCCGCATTTTTGGTAGTGCCCCTGGCGGCCCTGGTGGTGACTCACCTGCTGCCCCTTTCCCTGGAGGTACGGGCGGGCATTGGCGCCATGGCGATTATGCCCGGAGCCCCGGTTACCTACCGCAAAATGCTGAAGGGTCCTGGGGATAAAAACCTGGCTGGGTCGTTTCAGGCCACCATGGCATTGTTGTCGATTGTGCTCGTACCCCTGTGGGTCGTTATCATTGTGGCCCTATTTCCCAACCTGGCCTCTGCCCCGGTAGCAACGGTGTTTAAGCAAGTGATGTTGGCCCAGGTGATTCCGCTGGTGGTAGGAGCGGCTATTAGCCACTGGCTGCCAGAACTCACCCAAGACTATGGCGACTCCGTGTTCCGCATCAGCACGGCCATGCTGATAGCGGTGCTGGTGCTGGTGCTGGCCATTGGCCTACCCCTCGTGCTTAAGGCCGGGGTCATTCAGGTACTAGCGGTGATCATCATGGCTGCCGTCGCCTTGCTGGCGGGGCACCTGTTGGCAGGCCCTAACCCCATGACCAGCCAAACCATCGCCGTAGCCAATGCAACCCGCAACGCCGGCCTGGCCTTGGTGCTCATGACCCTGAATTTCCCCAATGTTAAACACGAGATTTTGACGACGATCGCGGCCTACGCAGTCATTTCGGCCATCGCTGGGGCCATCTACACCCGCTTGAATCAAAGGAATCTAACGCGGGTTGCAGAGCCCTCCTAGGGGTGAAGCTTGGACCTGTAAACCCAGAGGCCAGGTCTGACATTGCGAAAAATTGACAATACTGACAGCAAATGACAAGCCAACGGGCTGGGCAACCAGAAATCATAGATCTGATCACCCTAAGGCTGTTTTTGGCCCTGGCCTACCTTTTCTCACCCCAAGGACTGTTTGACCCCCAACCACCATGACAAAGCGACGTACCTTTATTTCTGTTTCTGCCCTAACCGCGGCCATGTTGCCCCTGTCTAAAGCCCTAGGGCAGACTATTCCGTTGTCTCAAACCGGGACAGAAGACAAGGCCGATTTTCTATTTGTGCAGACCTCGAACAGTTTGACCTACGATCCAGTCCAGAGCACCCTCACCCTGGTGGGGGTCAGCCCGGTGACTCTGTTCTTTAGCGATCGCCCCAACCGCATCGCCGGTAACATGACCACCGAATCGTTTATTCCCTTCTGGAGTACAGGCACCGACAGCTTCCTGGCCGATCCTCCCAATGCCGATGTGTCGATTTTAGAAGGCAACACCCTAAAGCAAGTCGTAGTAGTTCTAAAGGATCCGGTCCTCAAGGATGGCGACTTGACCTACACCATTTCCGTTCTGGATGGCACCATGCCCGCTACCGGCAAAAACGTCTCCGTCTTCATTGACATCATTGGCTGCCCCCTAACCCCGGTTTCCTACGCTGGGGTAGCCCGACGCAGCTACGCCCGAGCCGTTGTGTACTAGGCCAGGCTGCCTCCCTACAGGCTGACCCATGGGTTTCCTTACGCCAACAGCGCATCCCCGTCAGCCAGAGCATCTGATTCATTACTTGAGTTAATCTCCCCGGCACACAAGCACCCGGTTTTCTCAATGAACCTGCCCCTAGTATCCAAATCCAGGGTGTTCCCGGTATTATCGGTGATGTTTACCCTAAGAACGGATCTTTTTAGTCTTTCAGGTCGTCTATCAAGACTACCCACCTTAGCCGTTGTTTGAAAAGCCAAAGCCTGTCTGACCTTATACCTGTGAGATGGGCGATGGCGACTCTATAGGTCATGGGTTATACGGCCTGCGGGTCACCCATTGCACCTAGAGTAACCCTATTCAAACAACCTCCCAAGCTTAGGGGGTACCCATTGCCCAGTTAAAAAGTGTGTAAGGAGTTAACGGTGTCTCTGATGAAAAAAGTTTTAACCGGTTTGCTGGCTTCCGTTTGTTGCGCAGCCCTACCCATAGCGGCCCAAGCCCACTCCCATGGGCCAGAAGTCCTGAACCAGGGCCGGGCTCAACAACTCATAGCCCAGTTGTCAACCAATCCCGGAACGCAACCCGAGTCGGTCGAAGATATCCAGGTTTTTGTTGTTGACCTAACGGACGACCAGGTCGCTCAGATTACTGCCATCTTTAACAACTACGAGCCCCAAATTGTATCGGCTAGGGTTGATTACCTGCAAAGCCTGGAAGTGCTGAATGACCTGCTGGTGCCCACCACCGCCGACCTGGCCCTAACGGATGCCTACAACAATGCCCTAGCGGCTGACCAGGCGTTGAGCACCCTATACCTGCAACGCCTGCTGGCAATTCGTTCGGTCTTAACCATCCCTCAGCGGCAGGTGATTAATGAAGCGTTCCGGGCCTATCTGGGCCTTCCTGAGGCGCAACCCGTAGCCGTCTTTCCCATGAATCTAGTCGGTCAAGATTCTAGCAGCACCATCGCCGCTTTGCAGGCCGATGGTTGGGTGGTTGTGTTTAGCACCCCCGGCGAAGTGGGGCTCAACCGGGGAGACCAAAAACTCAACCTGGAGATGAACCGCAGTGGTAAAATTATCGATGCTGAGTTGCTGAAATAGGCGTTAGCCCAACTCTGGCAAGCTATCCAGGGCAAACCGCGGTTTGCCCTGGGGCTCTAAACGACTCCCAACCAAGACTCTCAATCCCTTACAAAATGAATGGTTCGGTCAGTTTTTAAGTTCTCAGCTACCCAAGGAAACCGGTAACCTATGAGCACTGTGCGCCGCATCGCTAGCGTTGGTGGGTTTTGTCTCAGTCTATGGTTAGTCCCGACCCCAGCCTGGTCGAATGAATCCTGGCTTCCGGGATCCGAGGCTGCCACTGAGATGACGACTCAAATCTCTTCTTCCCTGCCCGTCCATAGTGTTGAGCTTAACCTGGGGGCTGAGGCCCCGGGGTCTGGATCGGATCAAAAATGGCTCAGCAACTCCCTAGATCTAACCAGTAATTCGGTGCAGTTTATCTTTCAGGACAACCCCTCTGCCGGTTTAACCCCAGCCAGGGAAGCCCCAACCCTAGGATCTGACGGTGCTCCGAATTCTCCAGCGGTTCTAGCCGTTGAGCATCTCCCTAGCGAGCCCCTGGAGCCGCTTGCGGGCCTGCAGGGTTGGACTGCTTCGGCTGCAGGGGCAGACCAGACCTGGTGGCTAGCGCAAACCCAGGGTAGTTCCTCCGCTGAGGGTGTGGCTCAAAATACCAGCAGCACTGGTGATGAAGAAACCGTCTGGCACTTCCTGTTCCAGCCCTATGTCGTGGTACCGGTATATACCAACGCTAATATCCGGGTGAATAACGTTGGGGTTGATGTCAATCCTAGCCTGGGCGACATTCTCAGTAGTCTTGACCTGGCCCTGCTGGGTAGGTTTGAGGGTTGGTATGCCAACCAGGGCTTCAACATCAATATCAATTATTTCGCAGTCGGACAGAGTGTCACTCGAAATTTTAATATTCCTTCCGAATTGGAAGGTATCTTGCCTTCCTCCTTGACCGCCAGTGCCTCAGCGGATGTTTTGAAAGCGGACCTCATGTACGCCTACCGCTTTACCGATCCGCCGGAGGGGGGCTACGGCCGGGGGTTCACGGAATTTGACTTACCGCCGCTAACCTTTGACCTGATGGGAGGATTGCGATTTTATTATCTTGCCCCCTCGGTTTCCCTCACCAGTAACCTGGGTCGCCGAGAATTGAGTCGATCGGGGAGTTACTTTTTTGGAGAACCCGTGATTCGAGGCCGCCTGCGGTGGAATACCTCCGACTATTTGGCCGTCAAACTTGATGCCAATGCGTCTGGTTTTGGCCTGATCAATAATTTATTTACTTTTTCCGTAGCCGGTCTGCTGGCTGTGGAATGGATGTTTTCAGGCAATACCTCCTTGGAAGCGGGTTGGGAGGTCAACTACTTTGATTTTCAGCGCAATAATGGGGCTACCAGAGTGAACGCCACCGCCACTGGCCCCTACCTGAGCTTTATTTTCCGCTTTTAGAGGTTATTATGAAGTCACTTAAGACTTGACCAGCCGGATCTCGACTACAACGAATTAGAAACCCTCAGAGGACTTTGTAAACAGGCTCTTACCCTCTCGCACTAGAAATCTGAGACCACTGAGTTGGGTTCTATTCTTTAGAACACTCAACAGATCAATAAATCATTAATTTTTCTCTCTGACGAGTAGAGTAAAACATGGGCCTGTTTCGACGAATCTCTTTAAATGCGATCGTAGCCACCTTGGCTACGATGATAGCGATCGCACTGGCTATTAGTGGTGGCCTAAAGGCGCCCTCAATCGCAGTGAGCGCTCCACCCAGGTATTCCCCTGACGTGCCAGCTAAAATCACAACGCCCGACACCACTGAGACCCGGATCGGCACACTGCGCTTTAAGGATGGTGCTCCGGATCCTGAAACGGTGAAATTGGTCTACGACCAGTTGGACTTTGGGCGCGGAGTTGACGTATTTCTCAGGGGCATGTCAGCCACCTCAGTCTATGCCGTTTGTCGAGGCTTAGAGGGTGTGGGCATCAAGACTAACCAGGGCATCGGTATCGCAGAAAATCTCCTGGATGCCCGCTCTCTATTTCTAACACCTAATACCACCACCGTTTATACCCTGGGCTGCATCGACCTGAAGGACGGGCCAGTGGTGTTGCGTGTGCCCCCGCGGGTTCTAGGTCCCATCGATGACGCCGATTTTCGCTGGGTCACTGATGTTGGGCTCACCGGCCCAGACAAAGGGCAGGGCGGGGATTATTTATTCGTTCCCCCTGGTTACCAGGGAACCCTACCCGAGCAGGGCTATTACCTTGCCAAGCCACAAACCAACCGGCTGATCGTGTTCTACCGAGCCTTCGTAGAAAAGGGAGACATCGAGGCCGCGGTCGCAGGGGTCAAGGCAAAGGCGGCGATGTTTCCCCTAGCTCAGGCTGCCAATCCCCCGGCAACCGGGTTTGTCAACATCTCAGGTGTCCAGTTCAACACCATCAGCGCCAACGATTTCAGCTTCTACGAGGAGTTGAACGCGGTGGTGCAGAATGAACCCGCTGACTGGGTCGATCCGGATACAGTCGGTCTCTATGCCTCCATCGGCATCCGCAAAGGGCAGCCGTTTGCCCCTGATGACCGGCTAAGGGCGATTTTGACTGACTCGGTAGCCGTAGCCAACGCTACCGCCCGCTCGAATCTGTTCGCCTCTCGGGATCCACGCACCAAGCTCTACTCGGACCGGCAATGGCTCACCCCCTTTGTGGGCGGTAGCTACCAGTTCTTGGATGGAGCGGAGCGGCTCCTCGATGCCCGGTCCATGTTCTTTTACTATGCCACGGGCATCACCCCCGCCATGAGCGAAGCTAAGCCAGGTACCGGTTCTGCCTACGCAGGCGTTTTCCGCGACTCAGCCGGAAACTACCTAGATGGCGGCCGTACTTACAAGGTAACCCTGCCCGGGCCTATTCCTGTGAAGGAGTTCTGGTCCTTCACGGTCTACGACAACCAAACTCGTTCACTGCTGCCAACGGATCAGAAGCTGGCCGGAATCGACAGCACCCTGCCAGACATCCAACGGAACCCGGACGGCGGGGCTACCGTTTGGTTTGGCCCCGCAGCACCGGCAGGCCACGAAAAGAACTGGGTACAAACCATGCCTGACAAGGGCTATAACGTTCTGCTGCGACTTTATGGACCATTGGAGCCATGGTTTAACCAGACCTGGAAGCCGGGTGATCTGGAATTACAGCAGTAATTTTTTAGGCAGAAGAAATTGGCTTGAGAACAGGTTTCATCAAATCATTTTTTTCTGCCACGTCAGCCCTTGAACCCAAAAAACTACCTATTGGTTTTGGAAACATGAAAAAACCGAGTTTGATACCTTCATCGAGTGGAATCTGGTTGGCTTTGGGCGTAGCCCTAACCCTGGGGATAAGCACCCCACCGGCGGCCAGGGCTGACGGCCTCGACCCCGAAGCTACCCGTATTCTGCAGGACATGTCTAATTACTTGGCCCAGACCCCACGGTTCACCGTGAATGCCGATGTGGACTTTGAAATTCTCAACCGATCTGGCCAATTACTCCAATTCAGTAGCTTTCAGACCCTGGCCGTGCAGCGACCGAATCAATTTCGAGTCACACGCCAAGGCCCTGTGGCCAATGCTGAATTGATCTTTGACGGCACCACCCTGACCCTCTACGGCAAAAATAGCAACGTCTATTCCCAATTAGCCTTTGAGTCCCGCACGGGCATTCCAGCTCCTGGGGGAGACTTTCTCTTTGTCGACCCCTACGCCATTCTTTCTGAGGGAGTCAACAGTAGCACCTACATGGGCACCGCCTACGTCAACGGTATTGAGTGCCACCATCTGGCCTTTCGGGAAGACGATGTGGACTGGCAACTCTGGGTTCAAACGGGCAGCACCCCTTTACCGATGAAGTATGTGATTGCCAGTAAGTGGGTGACCTCTGCTCCCCAGTATTCAGTCCGGCTCCGAGACTGGAATCTGAATCCCCAATTTACCAGCGGCCAATTTACCTTTACTCCCCCCGTCGGAGCGGTGAAGGTCGAAGAGGTGCCCGCCAGTGATGTGGAAGATTACTTACCCCCCCAAGGAGAATAACCATGAAAGGTATCAATGGCGTGATTTTTACCACCTGTGGTCTGCTACTGGCCGGGCTGGTTATGGATGGAACCTTAAGTACCCAATTAGTCAGCCAAAAGGCAGAAGCGATCATTGGTTTGCCCTTTACTCCGCTCAGCTATGCCGGGGTAGCTCGCCGCACCACCCGGCGCATGATCTATGCCACCTCCATCTACGCCGCCACCTTACCCGTGGGCTGTACCAGCGTGGTCATCAATGGCACCTCGCTCTACCAGTGTGGCGCCACCTATTACCAGCCCTCCGGCAACCAGTACGTGGTTGTCAATGTTCAATAGGTTAGCCCAACCCCATGAATTTACCCCTACAGGTTTCCTTTGCTACTACTCTGTTTGCCCTCCTGAACCCCCTGGGGGTGCTGCCTATTTTTATTGGCTATACTGCGGGCGAGCGGCGAGCGGTGCAGCGGTGGATTGCGTTTTTGATCTCCCTCACGGTTTTTGGTCTGCTCATTCTCTTCTTGTTCACTGGCTCCCCCCTGCTCAAATTCTTTGGCATTAGCATCTCGGCCTTCCGTATTGCCGGGGGCATTTTGTTGTTACTGATTGGCATTAACCTCACCATGGGGGATGCCACCAAACAGGCGAAGGAAATCGTCAGCCAGGACCAGGGCAGCAGCCTGAAGCAAGCCCAGTCGATCTACCGAAAGATTGTAATTCCCCTGGCTATGCCCCTTTTAGTCGGCCCTGGGGTGATTGCCAATGTCATTCTCCATGCCACCCAGGCCGAAACCGAAAAGCAGTATGAACTGCTGGTTGGGTTTTCGATTGTCATTGCCCTGATTTCCCTACTCACCTTTTTGATTTTTCAATCCGGGCGTTGGTTTCAAAAGGTTTTAGGGGATGTGGGGCTCAGCATTCTAACTCGTATTTTGGGCCTGCTGGTGGCTTCTATTGGGGTGCAGTTTATGGTGACGGGCATTACGGATATTATCGCCAACTTGATTACGCCAGCCGTGCTGAAACAGCTTTGAACTTTCCCTCCACCATACTTCTCAACAGCCACCAGGCTGCCCCAATTTAATCGGCTTATCCTATGCCAACCGCCAATCACGATCCTTTGCGCCGCCGCCCAGGGCTTCCCAGGTCCCCTAGGGGTTGGGCCTACGCCCTATTAGCCTGGCTAGCCAGTCTTTCTGCCCTGGCTAGCACCCAGGTCAAAAGTTGGGCGGCTGAGCAAATTTGGTTGGACTATTCTCTGTTGAGCTTGTCGATTCCCGTCGATGCCCTAGAGCGGTTTGCCACCCAGGGTGAGGTCGATGCCGCCCTGGTGCCTTTTCTGCGTCGGCTCACCCCAGAGCGCCAGGAGGAGCTGAAAACAGCGCTCACTAAAACGCGATCGGCTAAGGCTTTTCCCCTGAGTCAGTTTTTGTACAGCCCTATGGGAGCGCGCTCGATTAACTTTGTGGGTGAGTTTATGCAAACCGACGCTCGGCTCAATGGCGGTCTAGCCCTGCGATCTGCCCTCATTATGGCCGCCGCAGATGATGGCGAAGTTTCCGCTCTAGAGGTGATGCAAAAATTCCCTTCCCAGACCATTCAACTCGATCTGGGCAAGATACTCACCCTGGTACGGCAGGCCGAAGCCGAGGTGGATGAAACAGAAGCACTCATCAACGCTGTGGCAGCGCAGTCCGCTGCGGATGCGGCCTCACCCCCAGCTTTTGATCTGGCCGCCCTGCCCAATCTTTTTCAACCGGGCCCCTACCCGACTCGCCGCATTGATTTCACCTTAGTGGATGCATCCCGAAATAATCGCACCTATCCGGTGATTCTGTTTATCCCGGAAAACCTCGCAGCCGTTTCAGGCTCTCTGCCAATCGTGGTGATTTCCCACGGTTTAGGCGCCTCCCAAAATAACTTTTTAGACGCTGGGATAATCGCCAGCTACGGTTTTGCCGTAGCCATACCCGAGCACATCGGCAGTGATGACGTGCAAAAGCAAGCCCTCTTCGAGGGCCTTTCCAATCAACTGTTTAAGGTTTCGGAGTTTATCGACCGCCCCCTGGATATTACTTTCCTGCTCGATCAGTTGGAACGACAGAATGCCACTCAATATCAAGGCAAGTTAAATCTCAACCAGGTTGCCGTGGTGGGGCATTCCTTTGGAGGATACACCGCCCTAGCCTTGGCTGGAGCCACCATTGATTTTGACCGCTTGGCCCAAACATGCACTCCTGCAGAAAACATTCTGCTCGATGCCGCCGAGTTGCTAGAATGCCGCGCCTTAGAACTGCTGGATGAACCGCAAGTGATCCAACGCTTGGGGGTAGATGGAGTGCGGGACCCACGGGTCAGGCTGGTCTTAACCTATGCGCCAGTTTCTAATTTTTTGGGGCCATCGGGCATTCGACGGATTCAAATTCCCACGGTAATTTCAGCCGGAGGGTTTGATATTGTGGCCCCAGCCGTGCCCGAACAGGTAGACGCCTTTAGCTGGCTAACTACGCAGGAAAAATACTTTTATCTGTTTGAAAATACCTCCCATACGGCGGGTTTGACCCGCATGCTAGACACCATGTTTCACGTCGATCGCCACTATGACCAAAGCATTCAAGAGGAACAAGTGCTGAACCGTGACCTCACCAAGGCTCTGATTGTAGCCTTTGCCAAGGTTTATTTAGAGGGTGACTCAGCCTACCAGCCCTTTTTGCGATCGGCCTATGTAGAAGCCGTTAGCCAATCTCCCTTCAAACGTTATCTGGTTCGCGAACTACCTGAACCCTGGCGCTCGGAGCTATTTGATTAGTTTAAATAGCCACCCTATTTTTCCATCAGGATATTAGAAAATCATTAAAGAATGCCCTGAAAATACCAGACAGATTTACAATAAGTTCACTTTACTCGACAAAGAGTTAATCCATGATTCCACCCCTACCAAATTCACTGGCTCCAGTTATCTCTAGTGTTTTAATGGCAACCATCGGCATCACCCAAACTGTTACTTCGGCCTCTGCTTCAGCACCTACAGTCCCCCTACTATTGGCGCAAGTCAGTTGTGTAACTGACATTGCTGAAATGCCAACGGCTAATACTGATGTAACCTATGTAACCGAGGCAACAGCTTGCTTCGACGAGAAGGATGGCATCCTGATCGAGAATGAGGTCTTTGCCATTGAATACGACCCTACGGTAGATTATTTCTACATCGACTACGATGGCGTCCGCTGGTATTTTGTTTACTGGAATAACGTGCTTTTGCTGACGAATGGTTCAAACTTTGTGGAAGTTGAGTTTGTCTCCTGACAGCTCAACAATCAGGGGATTTATACTCGTGATTAGCCCTCTCTAATTAATCGCGTCTAATTAATTCCGAGAAAGGAGTTTGAGGGCTATGCCGTTTGGCTGAGCGGCTCACGATGAAGCCCCCAAGCAGAGGATCACTTCCTTCTACCCCCACCTACATCTTTTTAATTGCACCCACCTACTGATTCCCTATACTGCCTCCTTCAAGCGAGGCAGTTTTTTCTGACTGGAATTCTTGCAAAGGTCAGCACGTATTGAGTCTAGCTTTTAGCAGGGCTATACCTCACCGAACCAGGCCATTCTTCTAGTTCGGAACTATAGACTTTGAAGGGGGAAATATTAGAAAACAAAATTTAACAGATATTGTCGCAGAATGATAAGTCATTTCGGGCGGGCGTAAGCGATGATAGCGGAGAGTTTTAAGCTACTGGTACTGGGTAGACTGGGCTGCCACTGACCCAGTAGAGCAGTGAAAATTCCCTTCTACCCCGGTTGGTAACCTCCTTCTAAAAGCATTCTTCCAGTAACGCACTTCTGTAAACTTGCAATCCCCAAGAAGACTAACCATGAGCGACTCCCACAGCATTCTGATTATGGCCGGCTATCCCTCGGCTGAGGCGGCTAGAAACAACTTCGACCAACTCACCCAGTTGGTCAAAAGTAAACAGATCAAAAGTGAAGGGATGATCCTGGTCGAACAGGATCAGAGCGGCCAGGTTAAAGTCAGCGAAACGGGGGATCACCTAGGTCGTCGGGGCATGGGCTGGGGGGCCGGAGTTGGCCTACTGGTGGGCTTGGTTGCTCCACCGTTGCTGGGCTCTATCGCCCTGGGGGCAGCGGCGGGGGCGCTGGGGGGGCGATTTTCCCGCCATAAGCTCGAAAGTGGGCTCGAAAGCGGCCTCGGCGAAAAACTAAAGCCCGGTACAGCCGTTATTCTGGCCATTGTTGAGGAAGAAAATCGGCTGGCGGCAGAGCAAGCCCTGGCTAGCGCCCCCGCCAAGTCCGTCGTCACCATGGACAAACAGGGGCTACGGGGCCTTAAAGCGGCCCTGACGGAGGCGGCGGGTAAGTTTAACCCCGATCGCACCGTGCTGCCCATTCCCGATCGCCCCTTTGGTGGCACGGCTGGTCGCACCATTGAAGCCTCCGCGGCCGACTGGTCGATGATTCCAGGCCCGAAAGCCCCCCCAACATCCTGGTCGTCCTCATCGATGATGCCGGGTTCGGCAGCATTGATACCTTTGGTGGCCCTATCCATACCCCCACCTTCACCCGCGTCCAGCAGATGGGGCTAACCTATAACCGCTTTCACGTTACTGCGATTTGCTCGCCAACGCGGGCGGCCCTGTTGACCGGGCGCAACCAGCACCGGGTAGGCTTCGGCTCCATTGCCGAGTATCCGGGTCCATTTCCCGGCTATACCGCCACTAGGCCCAGAAGCTGCACCACGTTTCCCCGAATTCTCAGCGAAAATGGCTACGTCACCGGCGGCTTTGGCAAGTGGCACCTCACCCCAGATAACCTCCAGGGTGCGGCCGGTCCCTTCACCAACTGGCCTCTAGGTTGGGGGTTCGATCACTACTGGGGCTTTTTGAGTGGGGCGGCGGGGCAGTACGACCCGATCATCACCCAGGACAACTCGACCCTAGGCGTCCCCGCAGGTAAGGAGGGTCAGCAGTACTACTTTCCCGATGACCTCACCGATAAGGCGGTGGAATGGCTGCACGCGGTTCGCGCCCAGGACGCAGAAAAGCCTTGGATGATGTACTACTCCACCGGCTGCGCCCACGCCCCCCATCACGTCTCGAAGGATTGGGCTGACAAGTACAAGGGCAAGTTCGACCAAGGGTGGGACAAGATGCGGGAGGAAATATTTGCGCGGCAGAAACAGCTCGGGATTATTCCTCCGGATACAGAACTGACCGAGCGCCCAGACCTTTTCCCTGCCTGGGATTCCCTCAGTGATGCCCAGAGGCAACTCTATGTCAGACAAATGGAGGTTTATGCCGGTTTTCAGGAGAATGCTGACTGGAACGTAGGTCGCTTGCTCGACGCCATTGAGGAGATGGGCGACCTGGAAAACACGCTCGTCTTCTATATCTGGGGCGACAACGGGGCCAGCATGGAAGGTACCATCACCGGTTCCTTTAACGAGATGACCTTTCTCAACGGCATAGTCCTCGATGCGGAGAAGCAACTGCAACTGATTGAGCAGTACGGCGGCATTGATGCCATCGGCGGAGATCACACCGCCCCGCACGTCGCCGCGGCCTGGGCCCACGCCTGCAATACCCCCTTGCAGTGGGGCAAACAAATTG
>DVEE01000321.1 GCA_015295885.1 Leptolyngbyaceae cyanobacterium M65_K2018_010 | reverse complement strand
CCCCCAAGCAGGGGGTTCCACCCCCTCCACCCCCAACCGCATCTTTTGAGTTGCACCCACCTACTTAGGACTGAGGGGAGCTTACCAGGGGCTGCCCACGACCGTAAACCCGGACCAGTAAAAGGGATGGTTCAAGGTTTGTCGTCCGCTAACGACCAGTTCTGGCGGCAGGGCGATCGCTCCACCGGGATACTGCAGCAACCCATTTTCGACGTAGACTTCACCCCGGACCAGAGCCAGTTGGGCCTGGCGGAGGGCTTCGGTTTTGGTGGGTTGCTGGTCGAGCTGTTGGTAAAACAGGGTCATCAGACCGGCGGTGGCTTCGTCACTGACCTGCCACAGACTGGCCAGGGCGGACCTGGCTCCGGCCTGCAGGGCAAACCCAGCAAAGCCCAGTTCAGCCTCCGAGTTACCCATGGCAGTTTGGCAGGCGCTGAGGGTGACCAGGTCAACGGGTGGGTTAAACAAACCCAGGTCCTGAACCTGGCTGAGACGCAGGCGGCGATCAAAAAATTGGATGTAGGACTGATCAGGCGCCCCTCGCAAAAACTGCGCGTGGGTCGCTAGGTGGATAATTTGAGATTGGCCGCGGGCTCGTTGCACGGCGGCCACAGTAAAGTTGGTGTCGGTCAGCTTAGGACCGGGCCAGAAGGCTTGAATCGCTTGGATCTCTGCCTGAGCGGCCAGCAGGGGCGATTGGTTAATAAACTGGGAGGCACCGGCCACCAGGAGGGAAGAGTTTTGGCGATTCAGGTCTACGTAGGTGGCGTCAATCAGGCCCAGGCTGGGAATCAGGCCCAGGCTATAGTCTGCGATTAAAAAGCGATCGCCATCGTGGAGCGCCGCCAAGGGCAGGGTGCGGAGGCCAGCATCCATGACAAAGCCTAGGTTAGTAATGCCGGCGGCCTCCAGTTCGTCACGAATGGGAGCAATCATCCAGTTGTAGAGTTGCTGGGCGGCGGGCAGGTAGGCCGTGTTGTTGGTTAGGTTAGGATTGGTGAGTTGACGGCGGAGTAGTTCTTGGGTTTTAATCACCGCCTGGGGGTCAGCCGCGAGAACCCTCACCTGAGTCGGATTGCCCTCGGCGGTCACCAACAGGAGTTCAAGGGCACCCTGGCCTGCCTTTGGGTTGTCCACATTGCGGTTGAAGCGAACGTACAACAGGGCGGGGATTTCTCCGGTTTGGGCCTGAATGTCCCGCAGGATGGCCTGGGCCTGGGCCAGGCTCACTGGGTTGGGGGGCTTAACCTCAGCGCCAAAGTAGTCGACAAACTGATTGGTGAACGTCTCTTCAACCAAGGCGTAATCCTCCTCCAGTAGCACCCTACTGGTACTGGATAGGGTCACCGGTAAGCCTTCATCGGTTTCAGGAAAATAGAGGCTGGTATTGAAGACGACTTCCAATACCCCAGGAGGATCTTCAATTTCCACGGGCAGATTGCCCAGGGCTAGGAAGCGCACCTGCCCAGGCTGGCCCTGTCCAAAAATCCGACGACCCACGATCGGGCTACCTGGGTCAGGCGGCAGGGTAACATTACCCGTAGTAATAGCAGCCCGACTGCCATTGAAGCTGGGATCGCCCAGAATAAAGCGATTGACCTGGTAAGCCAGGGTAATCGGCCCGCCCTGGGTACCGCCTAGGGTGGAGAGGCTGGCAACGTTCCCGCCCTGATCAATAAAGCTACCTAAGGCCTGAAAGGTGGATCCGGTCACAGCGGTAATTGATCCACCCCGGTTTGTGCCCTGGGCGTTGAGGGTATTCACCTGAATGCGATCGCCCGCCTGTAGCCTAATGTCCCCCCCATGGGTATCCCTACTACTCAGGTTACCACTGGTAATGGCGCCCACCGCCTGGAGGGATATAGGGGCTCCCGGAAGGGTCAGGTCAGCGGTGGTGAGGTTACCCCCAGCGGTCACTTGCAAGCCACCGGCAACGGTCAAGTTATTCAGTTGAATCCCATTGATGTCGTTGAGTACAACATTCTGGCCACTGGAAATCTCAACGGTATTAAAGTCGTTGCCACCGCTAAGGTTGATGTTCTCGCTGGCTCCCAGGGTGGTATTGCCGGCCGCCGCTACTCGGCCCCCAATTTGGGTGATGCCACCTTCGCCCGCCAACATCGCTAGGTCGCCAGGGGTCGTGACGTTGGCATTCAGGACTATTGGGCCACTACTTTGCAGGGTCAGGGAACCGCTACCGCCGCTGAGTTCTATTGCCAAAGGCAGCCCTGGCAGCAGATCAACGGTGTCTTGCCCATCGCCGGTAGCGATCGCCTCAACGTTAATGAAGTTGATGTCTTGGACTTCACCGCTGGTACTGCCGGTGATCGAGAAAGCATCATTGCCGCTAGTACCCCCCAGGGTATCGAACCCCTGTTGGCCATCAAAGGCACTGATATTGCTAAAGCGAACATTCTCTAGCCGGCCGGCATTGGGCCCGGTGACGGTGAAGGTGTCGTTGCCGGAGCTACCGAGTACGGTATTGATAGCGTCATCACCGCCAATGATCTCGGTGGGGTTGAGCAGGCGCAGGGGAGCACCAAAGCCGCCAATGACTAGACTGCCGTCGGGGGCAACAGCCCAGGTCGTGTTTTGGTTAGGACCCGTCAGCACACCACCGGTAATCGTGAGGGGACTACTAATCGTGAAGGGTTCTAGGGTAATGGCACCGGTATGGCCCGATTGCCCAATGGTGCGGCTGCTAAAGCCATCACCGAGTTGGGCAATTTCATCCCGGCTCAGAAAGGTCTGGGTGGGGTCATTGGTGCCGCCCAGGGTAATGGGGAGAGCCGGGTTGAGAGGTTGAATGGAAAGGGCTCCACTGCCCAGGACAGGGGCCAAGAACAGCGGGTTATCGGTGGCCAGGATTAAGTTACCCGTCCCCGCATCGACCGTTCCCCCGGGAAAGTTCGAGACCCCAGCATGGTCCCCCACCCCGGACAAATTAACGTTTCCCCCCGCCGAGTTGACTGGGCCAACCAGGGCGATGCCCCTAGCAAATTGGTCTGTCCCGGTACTGGTGCCATTCATGACAATGGCACCGCCGCCAGAATTCACGGGCCCGAAGGTGACAATCCCTCTCTCCGTTGCACTGCTGCCAGTCAGGGTGATCGATCCCCCCTGGCTATTGAGGCCGCCACTTAGCTCAATACCCCTGGCTTCGGCCCCGGTAGAACTACCCGAAATGGTAATGTTGCCGCCGCCCGAGTCGATGGTGCTGGTGCCGACAGTCCGTACTCCGGTCTCGTCATCGCTGACCCCCGTCACGGTAACGGCCCCACCCCCCGTGGCAATGGACTGGGTAATGGCCACCGGGCCAAAACCGTCGCCATTGCGATCGCCGGTAATCACCACCGGCTGCCCCAGGGTACTCATGGCCCCCGCCGTCATCCCAGTGCCAGCTTCCAGGGTGAGGCTGGCATTGTCAGTGCCGCTAAGTGTGCCGCCCGTCGTATCAATGCTGCCGTTGGTAACCAGGGTAACTGGGTCGCTCAAGGTAACATTGCCTGCTAGGCTAATGGGCCCAGTGCCAGTGCCGCTACCCAGGGTGACGCGGCTAAAGCCATTGGCAAGGCGAGCTAGGTCTGTAGCGGTGAAGTCCAACACCCCAGGGCCCGTATCCCCGACACCCCCCAAGGCGATCGCCTGGCCAAGGCTCCCCGGCTCAATCACCAGCGTCCCCTGAGAGCGCACAGTGGAAAATGCATCGAGCAGTAGGTTAATCTCATTGCCAGCCAGGGTGATGTTTCCGGCTGTGCCTGTGTTGGTGCGAGCGGTGACGTCATCGTTGACCTGGAGCAGGCCATTGCCGGCCCGCAGCTCAATATTGCCGGCAGTGCTTTGCCCAGAAACAGCATTGACCTCGCCAACGGTCACATTGCCAGAGGCAGTGGCGATGGTAACGTTTCCCCCCGGCCCAAAGCTATCGGAAACAATATTGCCTGTGGTGATATCGCCAAGGTCAGTGGTCAGGCTCACCGCCCCACCTGCTCCATTGGCGGCATAGGTCGTGAGGTTACCGGTTGCAATGCCTCCGCCAGTGGCACTGAGGGTAATGTGGCCCGCATTGCCCGTACAGAAAAAGCCGTTGCAAACCCTGCTGTCGAGATTGCCCGTGGCAATACCGCCATTGGTACTGGTGATGGCGATACTGCCAGCATTCGTGGCATTGGCTGGGCCAACGATAGGGACGTTGGTGTTGATGGCCCCAACGGTGACTGAGGCACCATTGATGGCGATATTTCGGCCATTGGTGGTGTCGGTGCCCCGAGCGTTGATGGCTTGGGTGGGATCCATGGTAAAGGCCCCGGCCAGGTCGCCATCGGCATCGGCGGTAAAGGTAATCGAGCCACCGGGGAGAAAGTTGAGGGAAACCCCAGGGGCAAGGGTGATGTTATTGGTGGCTTCGAGCACCACATTGCCCACCTGGTTTTCCAGCACGGTGCTATTGATGACGATATCCCCCGGTAGTTCCGCGGCCAGAATATCGGGCAGACTAGCGTCAACCCCGGGGCTGCTGGGGGGGACAAAATCGATCAAGATATTGGTGGGATCCAGCACCAGCGTACCCATCGCCCCATGGGCGGCGCTCACATCCACCCTGCCGGTAAAGGCCAGGGTGTCGCGGCCAGAGACTTCTACAAAGCCGCCATCGCCGCCTGCCGCTCCGCCTTGGGCGGTGATGGTGCCGTCAAAGCGGGTGCCCTCATCGGCCCAGACGATGATCTCGCCACCGTTGCCAGTTTCTAAGGCATTGGCCGTGATGGTGGAGTGCGCATCCAGGTAGGTGCGGTTGGCGCTGGGTGCGGTGCCGCCCCCCCGGTAGTCGCCACCGATCCATACCCTACCGCCCCCCTGGGTACCGGAGGCATCGATGGTGGCAGCGATGACTGCGACGCGATCGCCCAGCACCTGCACCGTACCACCGCGTCCTCCACCCACCTCGATGGTGCCAGATACCACCGTAGTTCCCGTTGCCGTCGGCAAAGCCGCGGATGAACCGGTCAGACTGACGGTGCCATCGGCGTTAACCGTGACCCCAGTGGCCAGTTCTGGGGCCCCTGCCCGGAGCAGCGAGGGGATATCCAGGGGTGAAAAAGGCAGAGACTCAGCGGTGGGAGTCGTTTCGGGTAGGGTAGCCAACTCTAACCCCAACCGAGCGCCGACTGGCCGCAGCCTAATCAGGTTTTCTCCCGGCACCGCCAGCACTATAATTTCGCCCCCCGGGGCCTGTAGGGTGCCCAGATTGATCACAGCACCACCGGCCAAAGTCAGCCGCTCACCGGCTTGCACCGCCAGATGGCCGCCATTGATCACCGCGGCGGCCCCTGGGGAAAACCTAAAGGCCGTTGGGTTGCCCCATAGAGGGGTATAGTCGTTATCCCCCATAGCCCGTAACCAGTTCTCGCCAAAGCCAATCCCACTCGCCGTCGTAGCGGTAAAGGAACCCTCCAGATTCAGCACTGAGTTGGGGCCAAATAAAATCCCGGCTGGGTTGATCAGATAAAGGTTGGCGCGGCTGCCACTCACCTGCAATTGGCCATCAATCAGCGAGGCATTGCCCCCCATCACCCGCCCCAGAATATTTTGGATGGTGGGGTCGGCCAAAAAGTTGGCCACCTGGTTACTGGTCAAACCAAACTGCTCGAAGCTATGGAAGAGGTTGGCTCCGTCTCCCGAGAGGGTGCCACCGGTAATGGTGTAGGTAGAGCCATCGGGCAACACCAGGGTGCCGGTGCCATCGGCGGCGGGAAGGATAGACTGGGCCAGGGCCGGTGGAGTCAGGGTGGCCAGCAGCAGCAGGGGCAGGAAGGGGCGCATGGCAGGAAAGACCGAGGGGGTGAGGGGATTCGGGATATGAGTCAGGGCCGGGCGGCTATCTAGCGGGTTGGGTTCAGGGTTGGAGCGGTGGGTTAGGGGCTAGGGGAGCCGTCACGCAGACCTGCGGCTCATCAGTGGGCGGAATACCGAGCCGCTGAGCGGTTTCTAAAAGGTCGATGCGATCCTTAACCTGGTTAGCTTGCAGGGGCACGTTAGCCAACCCGTAACTCAACTGGGCCTGCCGCAGGTAGGGTAAGGCCGCCGCCAGATCGTTGCCCATGACCGCTACTTCTCCCAAGCCTTCCAGGGCAATCGCCCGCCACAGATCGTCCCGATTGGCCGTAGCCAGCTCTAGGGCCTGGGTGTAGTGGACCCTGGCCAGGGTATTCAGCCCCGCCAGACTGTAGAAGTCCCCCAGGGCCAGGTAGAGGGTATCGGTCGGGGTCAGGGCCAGTTGCTCCGCTAGGGTGGCAATGGCGGCATCGAGCATTTGGTAATTGAGGTAGACCTCGGCCCTTGCTAGGGCCTGCTCTTCGGGGCTGAGGGTAGTCAGGTCGATGGCCTCTAGATCCGCTTGGAGGCGCGATCGCGTTTCGGGGAACAGCACCGCAAACCCGGCAATGGCACAGCCAGCGTCTAAATCCGATGACACCCCTTGATCCGTGATCACCTCAACGGCATAAAAGGCCTCTGTCGCCAAGGGCGGGGTGCCACTGTAGCGCACTGCTGTACCAGAAGTGGTGGTCTGCCAAACCACCTGTTGCCGTCCACCGTTAGCATCTTCCCATTGCCAGAGTCTTACCGTGTAGGTTTCTACCCCTGCCACTGCCTGCCAGCGAATGGTGAATTGATCGCTGGCCTCAAAGGTATTGCGAGGGGTAATCACGTAGGGAATGCGACTATCAAACCCACCGTTGAGCCGCCCTGCCCTTACACCTCCCCCTTTTTGCCGATTGGCAGAGCGACCGCCCTGATTGCGGCGTCCACCCACCAGGAAATTAGATAGGTTGGCTTCAGCCGAGGGAGGCGGGGAGAAGCACAACTCTACGCCCACTCCTAAACCGCACAACAGCATCGCGACCCATACTCGCTTGCAACGGGCAATCCAAAACACCTTCAGGGAGGCAAGCATGGTCAAATCCTCTAAGACTGGGCAAACGCCGGGGCATCAGTGCCTAGGGATTGCGCACCTGATAATTGAGATAGGCCAGCACGGCGGCAGTCCCTGCACCGGCCAAGAGCGGGGGTACCAAGGGCAGCCAGAGCCCCGCCCAAACCAACAGACCATAGCAGAGGCCCACCAGGGCAATCACACCCGCGAGAGCCCCTAGGGCCAGGGGCAGCGGTCGTACCATCTGCCGCACCAGCAGCCCCGCCAGTAGCGCCCATAGACCTATCCAAAGGGTTTCGGCCCATACCGGCAGCCATCCAATCAACTTACGGTTATCTACCGCCGCACTGACCAACTGGCTCACCATTTGGCCATGCACCACCACCCCGGGTAGTTCACCTTGGGGCGTATTATACGAGTCGGCATTGCGATCGGTCAGATCTTTGTAGCCAATTAATACAATTCGACCCCTAACCAGTGCTGGGGCAAACTGACCTGTTAACAGCTCCTGAACGGTGATTTGGGGAGCAAATTGGTTGGGGTCTCCCTGGTGGTGGCGGTAGTTCACCATGGTTTGATACCCGTTTAGGGCCGCGCCATGGAGCGGCGGATAGCCAGCACTCTGGCTGGTCAGAATGCCACCGGCCCACAGTTGGGGTACCCGCCGCGGCCCCAAGGCCATATCTTGAATACCGCCATCGGGTAGAAAAGGGTCGGTGTAGTCTACGCCACGCCCTTGCAGATAGGCTTGGGCCAGCTTCAAGCTGAAGGCATTGGCCGTATCGCAATCCGGGGGATCGGCCTCGTGCTTGAGGTAGTGGCGGCGAACGAAGTTGTTGGGGTCGAGCTCAAAGTCATTGAAGCCCACCTGGACGCTGGGTAACTCGGGCGGTTGCTCCACCCCAGGAGAATCTGCGTAGGCGGCCTTACAAATGCCGAATACATTCGGATGCTGTTGCAGTTGGCTCGCCAGAGCCGGGGTAGCGGCAAAATCTCGGTAGAAATCCAACCCTATCACAGCTGGTTGGTGGACTTGCAGCGCGGCCAGTCCCTCCGCCAGTGCCCCATCGGGGATAGTTCCTAGCCCGGGCTGGTAGCGGCCCTGCTTCACCTGATCCCGCAACCAGTTACCGCTGGCCTCATCGACCACGACCAATAGCAAGTGGGAATCCTGGGGCTCGCTAGGACGTCGCCGCAGGAGAGCATCGTAGGCGGCTAGTTCGAGGGGTTGTAGCCCCCCGACCAGGCGCAGGAGGTAGACCAAGAGGGTAATAGCCGCACTGGACAAGCCCAGGGAGCGCCATTTCACTTTGCGAAAGGGGAGCTGACGGCTGGCTGCGAGAAAAGCGAGTTGCTGGGCATTAGGGGCGGGGATTTTTTGGGCCGCTTGGGCCAGCCAACTATTGGCCTGGTCTAGAGCCTTACGGCGCAGCAGCAGACTGTCATCTCGGCCCGATTTTTCCCACTCCAGGGCCCGCATGAGCAACCGAGTATGTTGATCAATGTAGTCAGCGTCACTTTCCAAAATGCGATACAGCTCGCCAAAGTTGGCGGAAAAATCTCCCTCCTGATCCTGAAAGTTCACGATGGGAACCGTTGTCAGGGCTGGCGGCAAGGTCGACCGAGTAATCGGGCCATTGGCCACGCCAATTAATCGCTTACTGAGGGTCTGGGCATAGTTGAGATCGGCCAAACAATCTGGATTTTTTAGGGTTTGAGGCGATAGAACCACCAGGAAATTCTCGGCGCTTTCGATCGCCTCATCCACCATGGTCAGGGTGTTCGCGTCGTCGCGCCAGTTACTGGCATCAAACCAGGTACTTTTACCCTGCAGTTGGAGGGTGTGGTTGAGCCGACGGGTAAAGTCTAGATCGACCGGGTCGGCAATTAGAAATACATCCAGGGTTTGGGTGGCAGGTTGGGTCAGGCTTTCCGCTACAAATTTTTCTTGCACTTCGATGGGCTGGTGGTAATGGCGTTGGCGGGCGGCTTTGAGCCAACCTTCGTAGTAGCGCCGCTCCCCACCCCGCAGTAAGACGCTGGGGTTGTAGCGTTGCCGTTCCCATTTCAGGGCCTGCACCAGCAAGTGTTTGTGTTCACGAAAGTAGACAGCCTCCTCCCCCAGGGCCGCCATCAGTTGGCGACTTCCCTCGGCCAAGGCGGAGGCAGCGTCCATCTCCCTCAGGTCAATCAAGCGGAGGTTTTCCAAGGCCTTCGGTCTGGTGGCCGGATCGATGGTTTTCACCAACACCGGCAGGATGCGCTTGTGAAGTTTGAGCGCATAATTCAGCTCTGCCAAACAATGACTGGATTGTACGGAGGCCGGTGACAGCAGAAAAACGAAATTGTCGGCCCCCTCAATGCCCCGGTTAATAGCGGTTGGAATGCGATCGCCGGGGCCCAAGTCCTGCCGTCGATCCCAGACCGTAAACCCCGCTCGCCTCAGGATCTGGCGGACTTGGCCGCTGAGGCTATCGGTCGGGGTTGGGGCTACCCGGTCTAGCTGCCGCCGCATCGATTCCTTCAGGTCGCTGTCCTCATCGGAAAAGCACAGAAACACCTGGGTTAATTGGTCCTCGGCGTACTTGGTACTCTCGGTAATAAACTCGCAGTGCAAATCGGTGGGTTGGGCAAAGGGGGGGTCGTCTTCAATAGCTTGCTTCAGCCAAGCTTCAGCGGCCCGACGCCGGGCCCCGCTCAGTAGATAGCGAACCTGGCGCTGGTGGTGTTGCCAGTTCAGCGCTTGCACCAGATAGTCGGTGTGTTGGTGGATATAGGCCTTGCGGTCCTCGAGGGTGTGGATCAGTTGCTGCAAGGCGCGATCGCGATCATCCACCCCTTCACGAAAGTTAATCCAGTTCAGCTTGGCAATGGCCGGGTTGATATTAGCGGTGGCGGAGTGCAGCCCCCTGGCCTGGTAGGTGATCCAATCCGCCTCCGTACCCTGGGGATGCCGCCGTTGCCAGGTAGCCTGGGAAATTTGCTCCACATGCATGAGGGGAATAATTCGCTTGTTAAAGCGCAGGGCCTGATTCAGCTCATCCGCACAGTGGGGCGAGTTGACCGCATGGGGGCTGAGGACAAAAATCAGGTTATGGATGCGCTCAATGCTTTGGTCAATATGTACCTGGTAGTCTACGGCGAAGGGGATATCGGCCTCGTCGATCCAGACCTGGTAGCCCCGGGCTGTTAACTGTTGATGCAGCCAGAGGGCAAAGTCTTTGCTGTCAGGCCGCCCGTAGGAAATGAAGGCATCTTGCAAAACTGTCATAGCTAGAACCAGTAGCGAAGATCAAAATAGACTCGCAGCCCAGCCGGGCGATCGCTGGGTAGTTCATCCAGCTTAATCAGGGGAAAGCCCAAATCCATCCGGGCCGTCAGGTTATCCAGGGGGCGCAGTTCTAAACCCAGGCCCGTGCCCACCATGGCGTTCTGCCGGGTGGGTTGAAAGGCTGGATTGGCGGCCCATACATAGCCGGCGTCTAAAAAGGGAAACAGCCAGGTGAGGGGATTACCCTCCTGATCTCGCTGCAGGATAATTTGACCTTCTACGGAAAACCGGACCCCGTTGTCCCCAAACCGCTCATTTTGGTAGTAGCCCCGCACCGATTGGCCCCCGCCAATGAAAAACTGCTCTGAACCGGGCAACAGTTGATCGGGAGTCAATTGCAGACTGCCCTGGAGCAGCAGCCGGTAGTCTGGTCCCAGCACCTGCAGGCGTTGCACCTGCCCTAGCCAACTAAAGAACTGAGCGTCAAGACCGGGGCCAGGTAGGTTGGTCGCATTGAATAGCCCCGTCCCTAGGCGAAACTGAGATTGCACCCCCCACACCCCGCCGACATCGCGCCGTAGGTAGTCCTGGTTGAAGTTAACCACGCTGGTCACGGTAGGTGGGGTAATCAACCCCAGCAGTAGGGTATTCCCCTGGCGGTAGCGAAACCCGACGGACAGGGCCAGTTCTTCCCGCAGGGTCCGAATCAGCGGTTGGCGGTACTGAATTTCATAGCTGTCTGTCGATCCGCTTAGATCCAAAACAAAGGCCGGATCACTGGAATCGGTAATGCGGAAATTATTCGGGGTGGCCCGTAGCACCAGGGTGCCATTCATGGGGTTGAGGGGCACCAGGTAGCTCAAATCGTAGGCATAGGAACCGCCGGTGGTGCTGCGGTAGGCGGAGGCCAGCAGGCGATCGCCCAGACCAGCCAGGTTGTTGTAGGTCAAGGTCACACCAGTGCGGTACTGGCCCACACTGCGGGGCGATAGGGTATCAACCGCCAGGCTGCCCCCCAGGGCCGGAGCCTCGGTCACTCGCACAATTAAGATACTAGTCCCCGGCATTTGCCCCTGGCGGAGACTGGCTTCCACATTCTCAAATAGGGGATCGGCATTCAGCAGTTGGAGTTGCTCCTCCAGGCGATTTTGGTTGACGGGTCGGGGATTGGCGAGGGCAATCCGTTGCTGTACGTAGGGGATCAGGCGATCGGAGCCTTCCACACGAATCTCCTCCAGCCCCCCTTCAATGACCTGCAGGCGCACCACTCCCCCAGTAATCGTCTGGGGGCTCAGCACCGCTGCAGAGGTGAGGTAGCCGGCGTTGAGGTAAAGCTGGGTAACCGCATCGGCGGCTTGCTGCAGTTCCGCCAAAGTCAGCGATCGCCCCTCAAAGGGTCGCACGGCGGCGGCTAGCTCAGCCTCGCTAAACACCGTGCTGCCCTCAACCACAATGGTTTGTACCTCGAACAAAGGATCAGGGGTCTCGGTAGAGGGATCTGGTTCGAGGGGCAGATCTGCCGCTGGAACGGCTTCTGCCGCCACCCTCTCAGCTTCAGGAACAGGAGCTACGGCTGCCGTCAGTCGCGACGGTGGGCCAAAATCCTGCCATCCCGCTGCCGCCCCCCAGACTACCCCAGGCAGGCCCAGGGAGAGTCCCATCCAGGCAATCACCCCTACGCATCCAATTCCCATGGCCGGTTGATAGGTCACTCAGGCAAAGGTCCAACTAGGCGACGGCATACCGAACTTAAGGGCATATTGGGAAAGCCGTCATGCCAACATCACCCATTTTGAAGGAAACCACTTGAAGGAAACCACAAAAAAGCCACCAAAATCGGTGGCTTCGGCTAGACCGTATAACTTCAGAGCCAATTTAGCCGCGGCTAAGGTGGAAATCCTCCAGGATTCCCTGGGCAATCAGGATCAAGCGTCCTGAAAGGATCCCTAAACCAACACTGGACTGCTTAGCTCTGGGAAGCTCTGGCCTCCAACCATCAGGGGGCAGGAGTTGGTCGGCACCAGTGGATGGGGATCGGGCTCAAGCCCACTGACCTGATCTGGGGTTACCCCTACCCCCAGCACCATCGAATCAACCCCTAGAGCAGAGATGGCATCTACCCGGGCATCGCCAATATCTGCACCGGTCAGCTCAGGTAGCCCCAGGGCTACAGCCAACTCAGGGGCCAGTAGCAGATCCGCCTCTGCCAGGGTCAGCGCCAACTCGCTGGCCTCCACCATACCGGGCACACTGAGATCGAAGAGGATATCCAGGTCATTATCAGGCAGAGTATCCGCCACAAAGAATCCACTCGCCATAGAAGACACGCGAGCCGGGTCAAAGCCAATGGAAAATTCCCCAACGGTAATTTGAGTGTGAGGGTCAGCCACCAGCCCAAAGGTAACGGTGCCATCGTGCTCAAGGGTGCCGCCCACCGGACTGAAGGGCAGACGGTAGCTGAAATCCGTTTCTGGGGTAATGGCAAAGCCCACCAGGAAATCACTGGAGAAGGGCTCGACCACCTCGTTGGCCTCCACCAGCACCTCGTTGGCGATCACGTCGAGCTT
>DVEE01000547.1 GCA_015295885.1 Leptolyngbyaceae cyanobacterium M65_K2018_010 | reverse complement strand
GCCTGGAATGCCTTCACTCCCTGCTCGAAGGCGGCGTTGCTCAGTGCTCTCACCTCGGGGGTGGCGGGGGGCGACAGTGGCCGGGTGGCGGGGACGGGGGGAGTGACGGGAATGGCCAGGCCACCCTGATCTTGATCGATGGTGGGTTGCTCAAGAGCGGGTTGAGCGAGGGTGGGGGCCAGGGCAGTCTCGGGTAGCGGGGCGACCTCAGGTCGGAAAGGGGCTGGGGTTGGCGCTGGGGCCAGGCCAGGGGGTGTTTCAATGACGGGGGTTGAACGGGGGGGTGGGGTAAGGGCCACGGAGCTCATAGGCTCAGGCCGGGGCTCGGTGGCCACCGGTGGCGTAACCTCCGCCCCTTCAGCGGGATTGGGCAACGGGGCAACGGCTACGGGATTGCCGGGGCCGGGGCGATCCAACGGCGGGGGGAGGGCGATCGCGGCACCGGCTGTGCCATTAGCAGTGGCAGAGGTACTGGGGGCAATGGCCACGCCAATGGCGGCATCTAGCTCTGCCAGGCTAGGCACAGATACCGGGTCCCCCGCTGGCAGACCCAGGTTAAAGGGATCAATAGCTAGGGTTTCCGGCAAATTATTGAAGCTGTCCAGGGTCTCTGGCAGCATCAGGTTGGTAGCTGAGATACTTAATCGGCCAATCCCTGTATAGGGCCAACTCAAGTTGGGGTCGGGGGGTAGGGTCGGCAATTCAACGATCATGCCGCCTGGAACGGTCTCTGCACGGCCCCTCGGCTCGGCCCGGTGAGCCAGGGGACTGAATACCCAACGGGTTTGGTCTCCGGCGGCTACGGCCACCAACTGCAGTGGGTCACCCTCTAATTCCACGCCTGGGTCCAGGGTAAAGACCACCCGTACGGTTTCGTCATTGAGCTGGCTCAGGCTGATTTGACGAACTACCCCCTGGTAGGTGGCATCAGTGGGCACCGCACCAAGCTGGGTTTGGGGCAGATCCAACCGGATTTGACCAGCCTCGGCCAGCACGGAATATTGGGGGGTCACCCCCTGGGGTAGGGTTACGGTGAACTGCTGAGTCAGGGGATCGTACTGCCAGGAGGACAGGACCTGTTGGGCGATCGCTGGGGTCATCCATACCAGGCTGGAAATAACCACCCCAGGGCCTAGCAGACCAGCGGTAATGGAGCAAAGAAAGTTGGATCTGGGTGGATTAGACCATTGCATGGGCGGTACCTGGTGAGAGGGCTTTGGCTTCAGCGGGCGATAAGCAATGGAGGCAGTCCACTACAGGTAGTGTCCTTATCCCGGTCTCTTAGCCTAAATACAGCGTGACCCCATAAGCCTAATTAAGGATACGCACAATCCCCAGAAATTCAAGTCTGGCTGAAAATTGTTTACGCCAACAGGAGCCTGCCTAACCCAGGGCCGGGAAAGGGACTATCCCAAGCCAGATCGCGACAAATTGGTGTTCCGATGGCCCGGGCGGTCCTCAGCGTCTGCCTAATTGACAAAGTAGGATCCGTACATAATGTACTCATCCTTTTTCATTTGGGCCTCACTCTCGTAAAACGCGACTTCCACCGTGGTAACCGTCCCGGCTTCATTGGTTTTGGGAATCAGCTTGATGTAAGGATTGGGCGTGTCGTAGAACTGGGGCACGGATTCCAACTTCAGTAAAAAGCCGCCCTCACTACTGACCAGGGTGTAAGGGCTGCTCTGACCGCTGCCCCACTGGACTTCACCCGTAGTGATGGTCATGGGGCCAAAGGCCAGCAGCACGTTGCTCAAGGGTTCCCACCGCTTGACCAAATTAGCCGGCAGGGTCGGCCCCTGGCTGGGGCGGGTTGTCGTTGGGGCTTGGGTCACCGGGCCAGGGCTGGGAGTCGCGGCTGGTTGAGGCGAAGGAGCGGGTGTCAGGGTTTCCGATGGTGATGGGGCCTCTGCGGTGGGGGGGGACACTGGTGAGGTTGAGGTGTCCGGGCTAGGCTGAGGGGCGGGGCGGCAACTGGTCAAACCCAGGCCACCGATCAATAGGAACATCCCTAAACCGACTCCCAGGTTCGGGATCGACCGCGGGGTGGACGTGATCCTTCCAGGGTTAAACCATTGAACGAACCGGAGGTTGGCCATAGGGAGTCTTTTAGTAGATGCAACGCAGAGAGTATATCGTCGCAGCAATTATGAACATCATCTTTAATTATGAACTTTACTGAGAAGGCCTTTGGAGCAGTGACAGGGGTTTCACCCAGGTTCCACGCCACTGGTGCCCCCCTAGGGCATTGAATTGGGGGAAACGAAAGGGTTAAGTAACCATTGGGAGCGGCTTTTATGGGGGTAATTGCTATCTCATTGAGTTTCAGCCTTGACCGTTCCCTTCCTGCCAGAGTTGAGATGAACCTATGGAATGGACACGAATTTTAAGGGGCTGTTTCAGCCTTCTGGCTCCCCTGGGGTTGTGGGCCTGCGCCCATGGCCAACCCACTGCCCTGGAGAGCGGTTCTGAGCCAACAGCAGGGGCTGAGACGGCTCAGGCTGCTGGCAAAGGAACCTTGATTATCCGGGCTAACGGGGAAGATTTTGTCCGCCAGGGATTTACCTCCAAGGATGGCTGGGCCATTACCTTTGACCATGTGTATGTTTCCCTTGCGGATATCACCGCATCCCAGGCCGATCCGCCCTTTAATCCAGAAGCAGGCGGAAAGCTAGAGGCTAAGGCCCAGGTCATTGTGCCCGATCCGGTGGTGGTGGATTTGGCGGCCGGAAACGCTACGGCAGAGCCTATTCTGGTGGCCGAGGTCGATGCCCCAGCGGGACATTTCAATGCGTTGTCTTGGCGGATGGTACCGGCCCAGGCTGGCCCTTCCCAGGGCTATTCCCTCTGGATCCAGGGAACCGCTACCAAGGATGGTCAAAGCCTACCTTTTACCCTGAAGGTGGATGAGGAACTGGCCTTTACCTGCGGGGAATTTGTGGGCGACGAGCGAAAGGGGATTTTAGACGCTGGTGACATGGCCGATTTAGAAGCGACCTTCCACTTCGACCATTTGTTTGGAGATGCCGATACCCCGGCTGACGATGCTCTGAATACGGGGGCGTTAGGCTTTGGCCCCCTAGCCGCCCTGGCCCAAAACGGTGCTGTCAATGGGGATCTAGCGACCCTCAAAGCAGGCCTATCGGAGGCCGACTACGCTACCTTTATCGGCATTCTGCCTAGCTTGGGCCATGTCGGTGAGGGCCACTGCGAAGAGGTAAAGCTAACCTCATGAGAGTTCCCCTGGTCTTGCTATTGACAGTTTTGGGTAGTGCTGGCTGGGCCGCGTCGGCGATCGCCCACGGCGTGAGTTTGCAACAGCAGACTGTCAGCAGCGTAGAAGTTCAGGCCCGTTACAATTCCGGCGAACCCATGCAGGAGGCCCAGGTAACGGTCTATGCTCCGGCTGATCCGAAGCGGCCCTGGCTACAGGGAACCACGGATGCGGCGGGGCGGTTTCTGTTTA
>DVEE01000021.1 GCA_015295885.1 Leptolyngbyaceae cyanobacterium M65_K2018_010 | reverse complement strand
GCCGGCCAATCCCCATGAAATTCTGGAGGTCTTCTTTGAATACCACCTGAGTCGGGGGGAGGGCATTCACGATGCAGCTCTTAAGAGCCTGCAGGAGGTGCAGTCCTTCCTGGTGAACGAGGTGCAGTCGGTGTACCAGTCCCAGGGCATTGACATTTCCGACAAGCACACGGAAGTGATTGTCCGTCAGATGTCCTCCAAGTGCCGCATTGACGATGGTGGTGATACCACCATGCTGCCAGGGGAACTGGTGGAAATCTACCAAGTCGAGCAGGTGAATGAGGCCATGTCCATTACCGGCGGCGCCCCAGCCCAGTACACGCCAGTGTTGCTGGGGATCACCAAAGCCTCGTTGAATACCGATAGCTTCATTTCTGCGGCGAGTTTCCAGGAAACCACCCGGGTGCTGACCGAAGCGGCCATTGAAGGGAAGTCGGACTGGCTGCGGGGGCTGAAGGAAAACGTGATCATTGGACGTCTGATTCCGGCGGGTACTGGCTACAACGCCTACGAAGAAGCCCCTGCCCCTGAGGTGGAGGCTGGCTATGAGTCGGCGATCCTAGACGATGACCTGATCCTGCAGGATGTGGTGCTGGACGACTTTACCGCCCGCAACTACGATATCGAAACCAATCTGGGCCTGTTGGCCGACGATGAAATGATTGGTGGGCAGTCCATGGAAAATGGGGGCTTGCGCCGGTCTCTCGGCAATGGTGAGGAGGACGGAGAGGTCGCCTTTGGGGAGGACCTGTCAATGCTGGATATCGACGATGACCTGCTGATTGATGACCAAACGGAAGCACCCTAGTTGGGCGCCTTTGCCCCCGAGGGTTTAATCGGATGAGTCTTGCCTATCCCCCACCCAGGGGGATTTTTTATGCCTGAAAGGCCAGAGGTAAAGGCCCTCCAGGCTTTCGTCGGTAAAATGGTCGCTAGCCTTCTTTGAGACAGCGGCGAGGGACGGTACTGGCGGTATGAAGTCGGTTTTCCCAACTAATCCCTTGGGGTGGCCGCGATGGGGGCGGGGGGAAGATGCCCCAGAAGCCTTTCGGTAATCTCCAGAAACCCCTCGACCGCCGGGCTGGCAGTCACCCCTGCGGGTCGATAGGCTAACCGTTCCCAATAATCGAGAACATTGGCAACCCCTAGGGAGTGGGGAAAGACCTGGGGGTCAAAGAGGCTTTCATCGTTAGGGCTATCGCCTATGGTCAGGACCTCGGTGGCGGAGAGTGAGGGAAAGTGATGGGGCAATATTTTTTGCACCCCCGCGGCCTTGGATTGCCCTAATGGGTAGATATGGCACTGCACAGTGCTGTAGGTAAAGCCCCAGCCGAGGCGTTGACAGGCCACTTGCAGACCCTTGAGGTCCTGGGGCGAGCGGGAACCGATATCAAAGGTCCAGTCGGTCTGGCGCCAGGGATTATCCTGGGAGGCTTGCAGATCGGGCCATTGGTGTTGGATCTGGGCAAAAACCTCCCCCAACTGCCGGCGGTGGTGAACCAAATCCGGAATCGGGCTGAGTAATTCTGCGGTTGAAGGGGCTGAAAAATACACCCCGCCATTTTCGGCCATAGCTCCGGCGATGGGTAGGTAGTGAATCAACCCGCTCACCCACCCTGCCGATCGCCCGGTCACGATAATGACTGGCCAACCCGCCGCCTGCAACCGTTCTAACCCGCTCAGTAAAGCCGCCGTAAATTTGCCTCGCTGGGTCAGGGTGCCATCCATATCGGTGACGATCAGTTTAAGGGGGCGAGGCTGGGCGAAAAACTCCGCCAGGGTTAATGGTTGGGATGCGGCCATCGGTCTTACACTAGGTGGCTAAAACTGGGCTAAGCTAAGGCCCTCTGGAGGAGGCAGAAACTACGGCTATGGAAACCCTAGCACCGGATCAACGCAATAACTACTACCTGATTGAGGCTGGACGCACCGGCATTCACAAGTCGATTTTGGCGGCTCTTTATCAGGTGCAGGGGCAGCCGGACCTGGCGGATGGGGAAAAGGGGTTAGGGATTGCTCCCATTCATCAGGTGAGGGTGGACGAGGTGAATACCTTTCCAGGACAGGTGCAGTATGCGGCCAACACCCTGCGCAGCCTGACCAATCATCTGATTGACCAGGGCTGGTCCGGTCAGGAGATATGGGATAGCCCAGCGGGTCGGTACAGCGATCGCTTTCTGGACACCGTGGCCAGTGGGTTTATTCCTGAAGTCACGGATCCGCATGCGGCCCAGTTGGAACCCAGCGATAGCGCGGCCCTGCGCCAGGCCTACCAGGAGGATCTGGCGTTGACGTTTAGCGGAGCTAAGCTCCCCCAGAGTTTGGCTGAACTAGATGGATCCCTGCTGGTCTTTGCCGAGCGAGTGCCCCCCAACTACGACCGGCTGGAATTTCAGCGGCAGGCCTTAGTCGAGGCCGTGCGTCTGTGGCGCCAGTTGAACTCGGCCGCCGCGGTCTACGAAGCTCTCAACGTTGCGGTGATCGATCAAATTCCCGATGAAACCCAGCTCGACAATGCCCTGGTGGAATTTGTGCGATCGGCCCTGCGCTACTACTCGGGCTACCCCAACCAACGGGAGGCGCTGATTCGCCTGGTTCAACTCTGGCGCGAGATGGATTCCCGCGAAGAGGCCATTGAGTGGCTGCTCACCAACGAGCCCTTTGCCCAGGAGACTAACCTAGAAGTCCTTGACCCAGCCTTAGTAGCCTTTGTACAGCGAATTCCCCAGTTTTACCGGGGCCAAGGGGACCAGCGCTTTGCCCTGACCGAGGGCTATCGCCGCTGGTTTGGGCTCGACTCGCGCGCCAGTGCCCTCCGGCGGTTGGGGATTAACCCTGAGGATTTGGTGGCCAAGGCGGAGAATCAAGCTATTCTGATGGAGACGGCCAGGACCCTCGATCGCGCCTTGCTCAGTTTTGTAGAGAGCATTCCCACCACCTACGGGGGAACGACACCCCAGCGAGAAGCGCTGATCCGCCTGGTCCAGATCTGGCGACGATTGGACGGGCGTACCCCCGCTATTCAATCTCTGTTTGATGATCTACGCCGCCTGGAACGGGCCACCCCCAATACCCCTGAGGCCATGCCCAGGCCGACGCCCCCCCCCGCTCCGCCCCGCCCTGGGCGCTGGACCCCTAGAAATATTCAGCTGGCCGCCAGCATTCTCCCCAATGGCAACTTTACCTGGGCTGAAGCCACCCACGGCGGGGTGCGCATGCCCCCTAACCAGGCCACGGTGGATGCCATTGTCCGGATTGCTAAGCTGGCTCAACAGGCCCGCGATCGCCTTGGCCGCCCATTTATTATCACCAGTTGGTATCGCCCCGCCGAGATCAACCGCCAGGTGGGCGGCGCCTCGGACAGTCGCCATATTGTGGGGGATGCGATCGATTTTTACTGTGTGGGCCTGACCGGCAACCAGGTTTACTGGTTTCTAGACCCCTGGTGGCCCGGTGGCCTGGGGCGCTATACCCGCTTCCCCAACCT
>DVEE01000074.1 GCA_015295885.1 Leptolyngbyaceae cyanobacterium M65_K2018_010 | reverse complement strand
ACCCGGAATTAGCCGAGAACGGGTGCAGCGTAGCTTGCAACGCTTGCGCCAGTTCATGCAAACCAGCCCCGACCCGGCCGCTTTGCAAAGAGCTCTGGCTAGGGAGTTTGTCGCCTATGAGTCGGTCGGTCACGATGGGGCCGGTACGGTTGCCTTTACCGGCTACTTTGAACCCCTCTTTCGAGCCAGTACAGCACCTAGCTCGACATACCGCTACCCCCTCTACCGACGCCCCCCGGATTTAGAAAACTGGCCCCAGCCCCATCCTACCCGCCTAGACCTAGAGGGGGCCGATGGTCTAGCCGGCAGCCAAGGACCCTTAAGGGGGTTAGAGCTGGTCTGGCTAGCCAACCGCCTGGAAGCTTTTCTAGTGCAGGTGCAGGGTTCTGCCAAGCTAGAACTCCCCAATGGGCAGGTGATGGCCGTAGGCTATGCCGGCCGCACCGACTACCCCTACACCAGCATTGGCCGGGCCCTAGTGGAAGACGGCAAGCTCAAGGCTGAGGATTTATCCCTCCCTAACTTGATCGCTTACTTTGCCGCTCACCCAGCAGACCTTGACCTCTATCTCCCTAAAAACCAGCGATTTATTTTCTTTCGCGAAACGGCGGGGGGAGCGCCTACGGGCAGTCTGAGTGTACCCGTAACCGCCGGATACTCCATCGCGACCGATAAAACCGTGATGCCTCCGGGGGCTATGGCCATTATTCGAGTGCCCCTGCCCCAGCCCACCGCTGAGGGCGGGTGGACGACCCAACTGACGACTCGCCTGGTGCTGGATCAAGATACCGGCGGAGCGATTCTAGGACCGGGCCGCGTGGATTTATTTGTGGGATCTGGCCCGGAGGCGGGGGAATTAGCCGGGCGGATTAATACCCCAGGGCACTTGTATTATCTGCTGCTGGGCTCCTAGAACCAAACGACAGGCAGATCGGTGGCGTTGCCTTGTCATCGGTTGGCAGGGGTAAATAGCTGGGGTGATTGGCAAGCTATCGTCTCTCTCCCCCTAGGGTAGCCTCGGCTGGAGCCGGCCCGTCGCCGGAAGGAGTGTTATCCTATACGGGATCTGCCGATGATGGGTCGCTTGCACAGCGTCTGCGGGCCATTGCCAGGGTGGTTGTGCCATTGCTACACCTTAGCCGCTGATTTGCCGCTAATTTGATGTATGGATAATGCCTTTGAGCTGACGCTGCAAATTGTGATCACGGTTTTAGCCGGGGTGACAGCTCAGGTGGTGGGAGAGTTGGCCCAGGTACCCAGCATTATTTTTTTGCTGCTGTTTGGCATTGGCTTGGGGCCCGATGGCCTGGGTCTATTACACCCTCAGGCCCTAGGGGTAGGGCTTGAGGTAATTGTGGGCTTGAGTGTGGCGCTGATTTTGTTTGAGGGGGGCCTCAGCCTGGAGTTGAGCGAACTCGGCCAGGTGTCTAACAGCCTCCGCAACCTGGTTACCGTTGGGGTATTTATTACCCTCCTGGGCGGTAGTCTGGCGGCCCACTGGTTGGGGGAATTTCCCTGGTCCTTGGCTTTTCTCTATGCCTCCCTGGTGGTGGTGACTGGACCCACGGTGATTACGCCATTGCTGCGGCAGGTGAAGGTTGACCGCAAGGTGGCTACGCTTCTGGAGGGCGAAGGGGTCTTAATTGATCCGGTGGGGGCGGTGCTGGCGGTGGTGGTGCTAGGTATTATCCTCAATGGTGAGGCGGGGCCAGGCTCTATTCTGGGGGGGCTCATGATCCGTTTAGGCATTGGCACTGCGGTTGGGGCCATCGGCGGCGGTGCCATCGGCCTGATGCTCAAGCGGGCTAGCTTCATCAGTGAAGATTTACGTAACCTGGTGGTGTTGGCCGGACTGTGGGGAATTTTTGGCCTGGCCCAAACTATCCGCAGCGAGTCGGGGCTGATGGCTACGGTGGTGGCCGGGTTGCTGGTGCGATCGCTCTCCGTCCCAGATGAGCGTCTGCTGCGTCGGTTCAAGGGACAACTGACGGTACTAGCCGTGTCGGTGCTGTTCATTTTGCTGGCCGCGGATCTCTCCATTGCTAGCGTCCTGGCCCTGGGTTGGGGGGCCGTAGCCGCCGTCTTGACCCTGATGCTGGTGATTCGCCCCATTAATATCTGGCTATGCACCTGGGCAGACGATCTCAACTGGCGGCAAAAGGCTTTTCTCAGTTGGGTGGCCCCCAGGGGGATTGTGTCAGCGTCAGTGGCTTCCCTATTTGCCATTTTGCTCACCGAACGGGGGATTAGCGGGGGCGATGCGATTAAGGCCCTGGTCTTTCTCACCATTATCATGACCGTGTTGGTGCAGGGGTTAACGGCCCGGTTTGTGGCCCGTTGGCTGGGGCTCAGCCAGGATAATGCGGTGGGAGCCGTCATTGTGGGCTGCGGCCCCCTGAGTTTGCTCATTGCTCGCTTGATCAAGGACTATGGCGATCCGGTTGTCCTGGTTGATACTAACGAAAAAGCCCGTGAAGACGCGGCCAAGGAGGGCATCGATGTGTTGATCACCAGTGCTCTGGATCACGAGGCCTTGGAACAGGCGGGGTTGAATCGGACGGGTACGTTCTTAGCCATCACTAAAAATGGCGAAGTCAATGCGGTAGTGGCCCAGCGAGCCCTAGAGGAATTTCAGCCCCCGCGAGTGATTGCCGTTATGCCCCAAGAAAAAACTCCTAGCGACCCCTCCACCCCAAGCAAGCTGAAGGAGGCCCAAACGCCAACCCTGCCGCTGAAAAAGTGGAATACCTACATCACCGATGGCGAGGTGAGGCTGGGAGAAACCCGGTTGCGCCATGAAGAGGCCGAACTCCAGCAAGCCCATCTGGATGCCCTGATCCGCAGTGGTGAAATGGTGCCCCTTTTGGTTGAACAGGAGGGTGCATTGCAGGTCGCGATTGGTCAAAATGCCTGGCAAGCGGGCGATCGCATCATCTATCTGCTGCACGATGCCCAACCAAAGTTGCTGAAGCGTCTGGCCGGGGGCATTAAACCCACCAAACTCACCCTCGAAACCCTACCTGCCGTGGAAGAAATTCCCCTGGTGGTCCAAACCAGAGAGACCCCTGTAGGGACGGAGGCTGAACTGGCCGCCGCTCCAGCGAGGGGAACTGGGGAACAACCCCCTCAGCCACCGGCAGCGACCGTGGAAATTCTGAACCCTGCAGCACTGACTAACCCTGCCCCTGCTAGCGACTGGACCGCCTCGGAGCCCGATCCATAACTCCCGGGAACCGGGGAAACACCCCAAACCCTGCTTCTGTCTAGGCGGGGAAAATCGTTGCTAGGTCTATCCCTCGAAATCCGAGTCATCAAAAATGCTCTGGAAAAACTCGATGGTTTCTTTCAACGCGGCGATGAAAACATCGATTTCAGCTTTGGTGTTGTAAAAATACAAACTGGCTCGGGCGGTAGAGTCCACTCCCAGCAGCCGGTGCAGGGGTTGGGTGCAGTGGTGGCCTGCCCGAATGGCTACCCCTGATTGGTCCAG